>NZ_JBFAKG010000016.1:9987-60309 GCF_040655595.1 Saccharopolyspora sp. NPDC050389 | reverse complement strand
CGATGGCCTCCCCGGCTTGGGTCATGGCGCCGCTGAGCCCGGCGGTGATGAACTGCACGAACGTGCCGAGCGCGTTCTCGGCGCCGGGGTGTGCCCCGGCGCACGGCGGGGCATCCAGCGCCTTGAAGTCCATTTTGACTTCCTCCCCACGGCTAAAGCCGGGGGATTCCAACCTTCGCGGGTTGGGTTTCCTGCGCGTCACCGATCGGCGGGCGGCCGACAGACTGTTGCGAAAAGTTTCCACGTTCTGTTTTTTGCCAGAGTGCACAACGCGACCGCGCCGCGGATGTGCACCGCGCACCGATTCAAGTCCATTGTGGATGGATGGTTTTCCCTGCCAGCTCGGCCGAACGAGCGATTCCCGACGTGGCGCGGTTCATAACCGCTTCGGGAACACCGGGGCGCCGGACTACTGTTGAACACGTCTGGGAAGCGCCACCGACCGCCGTCTTCCTGAATCGTTCTCGAACACCGGAATGCGAGGCGCACCGCCGTGCGCCCGGCCGGCGAGGACGCCATGAACCAGTCCGGACGTTCGTTTCAAGGGGAGACTTCCTTGCCCATTGCCCTGTTGGCCCTGGCCATCGCCGCATTCGGGATTGGAACGACCGAGTTCGTGATGATGGGCCTGCTGCCCGAGGTCGCCACCGACCTGCAGGTGTCGATCCCCGACGCCGGCGGCTACATCTCGCTGTACGCGCTCGGCGTTGTCATCGGCGCACCGCTGCTGACCATGCTGGGCATGCGGTTCAAACGCAAGACGATGCTGCTCAGCATGCTGGTGCTGTTCACCGTCGGGAACCTGTGCTCGGCGTTCGCGCCGACGCACGAGCTGCTGCTCGGCGCCCGGTTCCTCGCCGGCCTGCCGCACGGCGTGTTCTTCGGCATCGGTGCCGTGGTCGCCGCGAGCCTGGTCGCCACCGACAAGCGCGCCCAGGCCATCTCGATGATGTTCATCGGCCTCACCGTGGCGAACATCGTCGGCGTCCCGGTCGGCACGCTGCTCGGCCAAGCCCTCGGCTGGCGCTGGGCGTTCGGCCTGGTCGCGGTGATCGGCGTCGTCGCGCTGGCCGCGGTCGCGGCGCTGGTGCCCGACCAGCCCAAGCCCACCGACGTCAGCGTGCGCGGCGAGCTGCGCGCGTTCCGCCGCCCGCAGGTCTGGCTGGCGTTCGCGGTCGTGGTCTTCGGCTTCGCCGCGACCTTCTCCTTCTACAGCTACATCAAGCCGGTGCTGACCGACGTCACCGGCTACACACCGACCGCGGTCACGCTGCTGCTCGCGCTGTTCGGCGTCGGCATGACCGTCGGCACCGCGGTCGGCGGGCGGCTCGCCGACAAGGCCCCGATGAAGACGCTGTACGTCTTCCTCGGCGCGCTGGCGGTCTGCCTGGCGCTGTTCGTGGTGACCGCGCACAGCACGGTGCTGGCGCCGATCACGGTGTTCCTGATCGGTGCGACCGGGTTCGCGGCGATCCCCAGCATCCAGGCGCGGATCCTCGACCAGGCCAAGGAGGCGCCGGCGCTGGGCTCGGCGAGCATCCAGTCGACCTTCAACATCGCCAACTCGCTGGGCGCCTACCTCGGCGGCGTGGTGATCGCGGCCGGCCTCGGGCTGACCGCGCCGAGCTGGGTCGGCGCCCTGCTCGCGGTGGTCGGCCTGGGCTTCGCGCTGATCTCCGGCTGGCTAGACCGGCGGCCGCGGCGGCCCGAGGCGCCCGTCTCGCACCGCGCCGCTCAGCCCACCGAGTCGATCGAGGTCGGCTGAGGGTTTCCCACGGAACAGATCGGCTAGCCGGGGCTGACCACACCTAATACGGTGGCCGCAGAGCGGACACCAGCCCGCGACGTGTGTTCGCGGGGCGAACAATCCGACATCGGCGGAGGAAAGCACCCACATGACACAGGTTCCGAACATCACGCTGAACACCGGCGCACAAATGCCGCAGCTGGGTTACGGCGTCTTCCAGGTCCCGGCCGACGAGGTCGTCGGGCCGGTGCTGGCGGCGCTGCAGGCCGGGTACCGCAGCATCGACACGGCCGCGGTGTACGGCAACGAGGAAGGCGTGGGCAAGGCGATCGCCGAATCGGGCCTCAAGCGCGAGGACCTGTTCGTCACCACCAAGCTCTGGAACGACTCGCAGGGCTACGACAGCACGCTGAAGGCGTTCGACGAGAGCCTCACCAAGCTCGGGCTCGACTACGTCGACCTGTACCTGATCCACTGGCCGGTGGCGGCCAAGGACAAGTACGTGGACACCTGGAAGGCGTTCCAGCAGCTGCACGCCGACGGCCGGGCCAAGGCGATCGGCGTGTCGAACTTCCAGATCCCGCACCTGCGCCGGCTGTTCGAGGAGACCGACGTGGTGCCCGCGGTCAACCAGATCGAGCTGCACCCGAACCTGCCGCAGGCCGAGCTGCGCGCGTTCCACGCCGAGCACGGCATCGCCACCGAGGCGTGGAGCCCGCTGGGCCAGGGCAAGGGCCTGCTGGACGACGCGGCGCTGGCCGCGCTGGCCGAGAAGTACGGCAAGAGCCCGGCGCAGATCGTGCTGCGCTGGCAGATCCAGCTCGGCAACATCGCGATCCCGAAGTCCGTCACGCCGTCGCGGATCAAGGAGAACATCGAGGTCTTCGACTTCGAGCTCGCCGACGACGACGTCGCGGCCATCACGGCGCTGAAGACCGGCGTGCGCGTCGGCCCGGACCCGGACGTCCTCGGCAGCTGACCCGAACCCTCAAGGCCCTCCTCGCCAAGCGGCGGGGAGGGCTTTTTGCTGCGCGGAGAACTCCGACGAATGGCCGTTGACGCATCGGGTCGCGGCCGATAGATCTACGCCGGGTTCTTGAGCGTGATGTCTGACAGCTGGTCGACTGCTCTCACCGTGGAGGTTGTCCCGTGCACAGAACTCTCGTCGGCGCCGTTTCCCTCTCGCTCGTGCTCGCGTCGCCGAGCGCCGCGGCGGCCGCGCCGGATCAGGCGGACTGGCAGCTGGTCGGCGACGGAATCACCTCGGGCATCAGCGGAATCGCGCTCGTCGATGCGACGGCCGAAGCGACCGACGCGATCATCGTCCGGGACAACAAGAAGGACGGCGAGAACCGGGCGACCTGGCTTTCGCTGCGGCAGGGGCAGGTAACCGGCGCCGAACCGCTGGACTGGCAGGGCGAGATTCCGGTCGACCTGGAGGCGATCGACGCGATTCCCGGTTCGCCGGGCGAATACATCGCGCTGGCCAGCGACGGCAGCGCCTTCCACGTCCGGATCGACCGCGGCGGCGCCACCGTCCTGGGCACGTTCTCGCTGCCCGACCGCGCCGACGACGACAACTACGAAAGCTTCGGCCTGCTGTCGAAGGAAGGGCGGCTGTTCGCGGTCTGGGCCGATCGCGGCGAGGGCGAGCGGCCGGCCACGCTGCGCGCGGCCGAGTTCGACAAGGAGCGCCTGGAATTCGGCGAGGCGCAGTCGCAGGAGTTCCGCGCGCCGTACCCGACGAAGGACGTGCGGCACGTGTCTGACCTGAAGCTGCGCGAGGACGGCCGGATCGTGGTGTCCTCGGCCTCCGACTCCGGCGACGACGGGCCGTTCGATTCCGCCGTGTTCGCCGCCGGAACGCTGGCTTTCGACGGCGGCGCGCTGCGCCTGACCATCGACCAGGACCCGCAGCGGCTCGGCGAGTTCCCAGGTCACAAGATCGAGGCGCTGAACGAGACCGGCGGCCTGCTGCTGGGCAGCGACGACGAGAACGCCGGAAGTTCGGTCCTGGTGGCCGGGAACTGAGGCGATTCGGAGGCGGGTGAGTCAACGGCCTGTTCACCTCGCCTATCGGCGCGAACGGGCCGTTCACTCCACCCCCAGGGGCCTCGGGCGTGCGAAGCGAACGGCCTGTTCACCTCGCCAAACGAGACGAACGGGCCGTTCACCCCACATCAGCCAGCGGGGATGCGAAGCGAGGTCAGGCGGCCTGGATGCTGGGGCGGGCCAGGCGGAGGACGTCGCTGCCGGAGCGCAGCGACGCCACCTGGCTGCGGGTCGCGAGCCACCTCGGGAACCTCGCCAAGCGCTGCAACGGCGTGCTGCGCTGCGCCGACGTCAGCGCGGCGGTGCGCGACACCTTCAGCGCACGCGGCCGCCGCTCCTGCTCGTAGGCCCGCAGCAGCTCCGCCGGATCTCTGTCCACAACGGACAAGAACTGGGTGAGCAGCCAGGCGTCTTCCAGCGTCTGGTTGGCCGCCTGCGCCACGGCGGGCGGCATCGCGTGCACCGCGTCGCCCAGCAGCGTGCTGCGCGGGCCGCCCCAGACCTGCGGCACCTTGTGCCGGATGTGCGGGAAGAACCCGAGGTCGTCGTCGGTGACCGAGGCCAGCAGCTCCTCGACGGGATCCGGCCAGCCGCGGAAGGTCCGCTGGAGCTCGGCGACGGACAGCACCGGGTCGCCGTCCTTCCAGGGCATGTCGAACCACCAGTGCAGCAGCCCGTCGCCGGTCGGGATCAGGCCGCAGTGCGCGTAGCGGCCGGCGATGTTGAGCGTCTGGTGGCCGTGCGCGATCGGCAGGTCGCTGCGCGTCAGGCCCTGCCAGCTGGCCCAGCCGGTGGGCCGCGCCGGGTCGCCGCCCAGCACCTCGCGGCGCACCACCGAGCGCTGCCCGTCGGCGCCGATCAGCACGTCACCGACGGCCGAGCTGCCATCGGCGAACTCGACGACGACGTGGTCCGGATGCTCGGTGACGCCGACGCAACGGCGGCCGAAGTGCAGCACGCCCGGCGGCAGCGCGGCAGCCATCTCCGCGATCAGCGTGCGGCGCGCGATCTGCACGGTCGGCGAGCCCAGGCGCTCGGTGACCTCGCCGAGGTCGGCCTCCCAGAGCAGCCGGCCGGACTCGGTGACCGAGCGGAGGCTGTGCAGCCGGTGACCGGCCGCTTCGATGTTGACGCCGAGCCCGCGCAGCGCCGCGGTGCCGTTGCTCCACACCGTGATGCCCGCACCCGTGGTGCGCAGGGCGTTCGCGTGCTCGAAGACCTGCACGTGGTGGCCCTTGCCGATCAATCCGTTGGCGATGGCGAGTCCCCCGACTCCGGCCCCGATCACGAGAACCCGCATCGTCTCCATCCGTCGTCCCGACGTCAGTTTCAAGACGATTTTATCGACTCGACCGGATGTACCGAATTGTCCTTGCTCACACACGCGCCCGCGGGCTTCGATCAAGAAGATTTTGCGGCACGTTTTGCCTGGTCAAGAACCTCGTGAGTGTTTTGGGGTGCTATCGCGCCCCAAAAGACTCACGGGTTTCGACCAGGGCAGATCCGGCGGCTCGCCAGCGGTATCAGGCGGCTTCCAGGAATCTGCCCGCCACCAGCCCGGGCTCGTCGCTGCCTCCGTCGAACCGCACCCATAGGACGGGACCGTCGAAGACCTCGGGAAGCCCGGTGGCGGCCTCCACCACCGTGCCGACCTGATCACGGAACCGGCCGAACGTGGCACGCACCCGCGCGCCTGGTTCAAACGGGCTCGATGACTGCTCCATGAGGGGGGACGTTACGTGCCCGCGGGCCGCAACGGAAATCGCCTCCACCTCAAGCCCCGATCACCGCGCTGACCTGCGCAGTTGCCGAAGTGGGAGGATGGGCGGCAGGACCCCGCCGCGCGACACCGCGTGGCAGTGAGCGGCGTCACCTGGCGAAGGGAACCGATGCGGACGATCAAGCGGCCGGGCGAGCACGAGCTGGAGGTCAAGAAGTCCCGCTTCCTCTGCGCGCTGGCGCGGGTCACCAGCGAGGCCGAGGCGCGGGAGTTCATCCAGCAGCGCCGCAAGCTGCACCACGACGCGCGGCACCACTGCTCCGCGTTCGTCCTCGGCGACGCCGGCGAGTTCCAGAAGTCCAGCGACGACGGCGAGCCGGCGGGCACCGCGGGCGTGCCGATGCTGGAGGTGCTGCGCCGCAACGAGATCACCAACTCGGTCGCCGTGGTGACCCGCTACTTCGGCGGCGTGCTGCTCGGCGCGGGCGGCCTGGTGCGCGCCTACGGCGGCGCGGTGTCGGCCGCGCTGGACCACGTCGGCCTGGTCGAGCGCCGCCCGGTTCGAGTCGTCGCGACCACAGTGGACTACCTGGTGGCCGGAAAGCTCGACAACGACCTGCGTTCGGCCGGATACCAGGTGGCGGACACGGACTACCAGGCCGAGGTCCGCTTCCGCGTCAACGTCCCAGAGTCCGAAGTGGACACCTTCCGCACCTGGCTGGCTGAGGCCACCGGCGGCGCCGCCGAAGCAGAGCTCGGCGATCTTGGTTACGCCGAGGTGGACATCTGATGACTTACCGCCGTTCGGCCTAGCAACCCCTATGGTTCATACCACCGTTTTTGTTCGGTTTTTACCGTTGCCGATCCAGTAGCCTGGCCACTCTCTGTGCTCAAGCGACTACGGAGGAGACATGGGTTCGGCGACGTGCGTTCCGGACGCGCCACCACTGGTGCGGGAGGCACTCCGGTTCCGGCGGACCGTGCAGCGCCCGGCCGATCTGGTGGCCACCTTCCGCGACAGCGGGGTGTACCTGGAGTGCGCTACCGACCCGCCGGCCGTGCCGGTCGTGCACGTGGCCGGGGCTCCGTGGCTCCCGGTGTTCTCGGATCTGCGGTACTTCGCCGATTACCGGCGGCGGCGCGGCGAGGGCGACCGGGCCGCCGAGTACCTGGTGCTCACCGGCGCCCGGCTGCTGGACGGATACCTGCCCGGCATGCCGCAGGGCACGAACGTGCTGCTGGATCCGCTGCAAGAACACGCCGTGGCGCTGCACGGGATCACGCCCGAGTCGATCCGCGCGACCGAGGGCTTCACCGAATCCGCCCAGGCGATGCAGCGGTACCGCGACGTGCTGGCCTGGGCGCAGCGGCAGGCCAAGCAGGCTCGCGCGGACGTCGAGCCGTGCCGGGAGCCGGGCACCGCCCGCAGCCAGGCCTCGATCGACGCCGCGAAGGGCCAGGTCGAGGACGCCGCGAAGGATCTCGTGAAGACCTTGTTGCTGACGGCCGAGAAAGCTCCCTCGCAGCAGTACGGCGAGACCATCGGTGGGTTGGTGTCCGGGACGCTCTCGGCGGGCAAGGCGTTCATCGGCGCCGGAATCGACAGCTTCGCCGAGGACCCGTCCGGTTTCGTCGGGCAGCTGGCCGGTGGCGAGGGCGCGGTGGGCCATCGCGTGCCGGTTCAGCGATCAGATGAGCGATCTCCGCGTGCACCTGATTCGCAAGCACTTCGGGCCGTGATCCCAGCGCCCGGCATGCCGTATCCGCAGGGCGTTCCGGTCACCCGCCAGGTCATCCTGTTCGGAGACCGGCCGTTCCCCGCCGATGCCAGGTGGTGGGTGGACGGCGAGAGCGTCGTCCTGGAGATCGCCGCCACGGCCCGCACCTTCCGATCGCGGGGCGAGAACCTCTTCCGCGCGATGCTGGACATCCGGCTGAACCAGCTGGAGCCCAACGGGCTCGTGCTCGTGGCCGCAGGCGCCCGCTACGACGTGTGGTCCGCGCCGGAGGGCCACTTCCCCGGCCCGCACGGATCGGTCCACGACTCGAGCGAATCGGTGGATCTGCTTGCCACCGTTGAAAAATCCGACATCGCCCACGTTGTGCCGGTGCGCGATCAGCTGGACTTCCACGACCGTCACGCGTAGTGGATCAGTCCTCTGTGGATTTTCCGAACAGGCGGTCGAGGTGGTAGTCGACGGCCGCGATCGCGCCTTCGCCGGTCCGGTGGCCCAGCAGCAGGCCGATCGACAGGCCGTCCGGGATGAGCAGCAGGGCTTCGGCCTCGCGTTCCGGGTCGCGGTCGGCGGGTAGCTCGCCGGACTCCTGCGCGGCGCGGAGCTCGGAGACCACCCACTCCTCCAGCTTCGGCCACCACTCGCGGTAGGTCTCGGCCAGGTCCGGCGCGCCGAGCGCGCGCAGGAAGAACGCTATGTGCGTCAGGAACTCCATTCGACTGTCGTCGGACAGCGCCAGCATTTCGAGCATCAGCGTCCGCAGCACCACGCGCACCCTCGGCCGTTGCCCCTCCTGGCCCAGCCGCTGCACGATCCGCTGCGAGGCGCGGTTGTTCACGTGCCCCATGGCGAAGCCCAGCATCTCGTCCTTCGACTTGAAGTAGTGCTGCACCGCGCCCATCGAGACGCCCGCTTCGGCGGCGACGTCGCGGAGGCTCACCGCCTCCAGGCCGCCACGGCTGGCCAGCCGCATCAGCGCCTCGGCGATCTGGATCCGCCGGGCCTCGTGGTCCACCTGCTTGGGCACCGTCTTGCACCTTTCCAATGCGATCGCATTGCAAACGGGCCGAGCATCCGTTTACCATGCACTTGCATCGTAACCCTCCGTGGTGGCGGAGGCGAGTTTCGAACAACTGGGGAATTCATGACCGAGGTACTACGGCAAACACCCACCTCCAGCAGGATCACCGCGATAGACGTGGTCCGCGGCGTCGCCATCCTAGGCACGCTGGGCACCAACATCTGGATCTTCACCGACCCGGAAGGGCCGGCCGGGATGCTGACCATGGTGGAGACCGGCACGCTCACCGCGAACATCGAGGCGACCATCCGGCTCCTCGCCAACGGCAAGTTCCTGTCCCTGCTCACGCTGCTGTTCGGCATCGGCCTGGAGCTGCAGTACCGGTCGGCGCGGCGCCGGGGCGGGCGCTGGCCGGGCTGGTACCTGTGGCGGGCGGCGCTGCTGTTCACCGAGGGCCTGCTGCACTACATCCTGATCTTCGAATTCGACGTGCTGATGAGCTACGCGGTGACATCGATGCTGGTCGCGTACCTGATCGGCCGCAGCGACCGGGCGGTGAAGGGCTGGATCATCGCGATGGTCTCGCTGCACGTCGCGTTCATCAGCGTGGTCACGCTCGGCCTGCTGACCGGGCACGCGTCGATGGGCGGCAGCGGCGCGCCGTCGCAGCTGTTCACCAGCGGCAGCTGGCTGGAACAGGTCTCCACCCGGATCGCGCACTGGGGCGTCTACCGGATCGAAGCGATCTTCATCATCCCGATGTCCGTGGCGCTGTTCCTGATCGGCGCCCGGCTGTACCGGGCGGGAGTGTTCGCCGCTGAGGGGCAACGGCTGCGGAACCGCCTGATGCTGTTCGGCTTCGGCATCGGAGTGCCGCTGAACCTGCTCACCGCGTTCTCGGGTGAGGGCTGGCTCATGGTCGACCGCTACATCCTGCCGCCGATCATCGCGCTGGGCCTGCTCGGGCTGATCCCGTCGCTGGTGGGCGCGCTGCGCGGCACGCCAGGAGTCATGCGGCGCGGGCTGACCGCGGTCGGCCGAATGGCGCTGTCCTGCTACGTCTTCCAGAACCTCGTGGCGGCGATCCTGTGCTACGGCTGGGGATTCGGCCTGGCCGCGCGCTTCGACTGGGCCCGCCCGTGGTGGGTCCTGCTGATCTGGGCGGCGATCTGCGCGACCTTCATGACGCTGTCGACGTGGTGGCTGCGCCACTTCGAACGCGGCCCGCTGGAAGCGGCCTGGAACTGGGCCTACCGCCTACCCCAGCGGTGACCACAGGCCCGTGAGTACTTTGGGTCGCTATAGCAGCTCAAAGTACTCACGGGCCCTGACCAGCCAAAACGGCACTCAGCCGCGGAAGTGATCTGCCTTCACGGCAGTGACGAACCGGGTCCAAGCCTCGCGAGGAACGGCCAGAGTCCCGCTGTCACGGTCCTTCGTGTCGCGAACCCCCACCAGGCCCGGGGCCGAACCGACCTCGACGCAACCCGTGTTGTGGCCGCTGTAGCTGCTCTTTCGCCAGGTCGTCAGCACCGTTACCTCACAGAGCAGCGTCGCACTGTCCGGCTTTCGTTGCCGCGATGAACCGACCCCATGCAGCCCGCGACACCGCTAAGGTCCCACCATCTCGATCTTTTGTGTCCCGGATGCCGACCAGACCAGGCGCCGAGCCGACTTCAACGCAGTTGCCGCTGTCGCTGCTGCGTAAGGGCTTCCGCCAGTCCACGAACTTCTCAGCCATAGCTTGCTTCCTCATGCTCTGCCGCGTACCGCGCTACGAGTTGCGTCGAGTCTTTCGCGTTCAGGGCCACCTGCGCCAGCCTGTCGAGTGTTTTCTTGAACGGAGCAACGTCGCCTGGCTCGCTCAAGAACACGCCCGCATGCCTGGCCTCGATGTGCACCGTCACTTGAGCACGAGGTAGTTCGAAGACGGAGAAGTTGCCGTCGAGCCCGGTGTGCACACCTAGCCCCAGCGGCAGCACTCGTATCGTGATGTGCGGTCGATCTGACAGTTTGATCAGGTAGCGAAGCTGTTCTCCCGCAACGGCATGCCCGCCAACCGGTCTCGACAGAACGGACTCGTCCACGAACGCGATCAAGTCGACAGGATCCGACTTCTCCAGAACGCCCTGCCTCGTCTGCCTGATCCCGATTCCCGCATCAACATCCGCGGTCTCCAGCTGAGCCGCTTCGTAGACGGCTCGGGTGTAGCCCCTGGTTTGCAACAGCCCAGGAATCAACGTCGGCGCGACGTTCGTGATCCGCGCAGCCCGTTGTTCGGCGTCGATTAGGGCGCGTAGCTGGGACGGCAAGCCGCTGTGCAGCTCCCACCACGCTGGTTGATCCAGCTCGCGCGCCATCTTGAGCAGGTGCTCCCGGTCCTTGCCCTTCACCCTGAGCACGGCTAGGAGCGCCGAGACGTCCGCCTCGGTTATGCCCGTCTTCGCGGTCTCCACCCTGCTGACCTTGGCGACGCTCCAGCCGATCTGGTCGGCGATCTGGCCCTGCGAAAGTTTCCGGGCCTTGCGAGCGGCGCGCAGTTCCGCGGCCAAAGCACGCGCTCGTGGGGAATCCGCCATGCCGTCAGCCTAAAGCGCAGTGACCACTTCGAGCGATCACACGAACGAGATCTTGCAAATTTGCACGCTTCTAGCAACATTACAAATCATCAGTAACTGTTCACTCAGCGTGTAAACCAGCTGCGCGGAGGCGCTCATGAGCACGAGGGCTTGGTGGGTGGAGTTCGATGCGGCTTCGGTGGCCGCTCGGCTGGAAGATGTCGTCTACTGGATCGTCCCGCCCGGCGCGAAGGTTCGGCACGGCATCACCGACAAGCCCGGTAGATGGCCAGCCGGAACCGAAGTCGTCGCGCTGTGCCGCGAGACCGTGAAGATCCCTTGGCCGACGCCGTGGCCCGCCACTCCGCGCACGGCGAGCATCACCGCGCAGTGCCCCGGATGCGTCGCGGAGTACCGGCGACGCGGGTCGCCTTCGACCGTCTGGGACTTCTGAGTCCTACACGACACCTGTTTCCGCAGGTACGGGGCCGTGAGTGTTTTGGGTTGCTATAGCGACACAAACCACTCACGACCAGCGTGGCCAGCGGAAACCTGGCCTCGGAACGTCAGCACCACCGATGACCGCCTCGCCGCCCAGCATTCCCCCGGCCCGGTGCGGCGAGGCCTCCCCGGCAGGGGCGGGACGCCCCCTCCCCCGAAGTCCCGTTCCTGCCGGGCTTTCTTGGAAAGGACGAGAAAGTGGCTGCTGTGCTTGGTTTTCTGGTTCTTGCTTCGGCGTTCGTCGTCGTTGGCCTCTGCTGGATCGGTCGGTCGACCGGGCAGCACGCGGGCTCCGGCGAAGGCGCGCTGGGCGTTTGGCAGCTCTGCGCACGCGTCGCGATAGAGCGACAACGCGAGATGGAGACCGAGTCCTACGGCCGGCACGCGCTACTCGGCCGCGGCACCTAGGCCTTCGAGGGCTTTGTGGGCTGTTGTGCCCGGTTCCGCCGACAGGAGGATCAGGCGGTGCTTCTGGCCTGGGACGTGCAGGGTTTGGCAGTCCAGGTCCAGCGGACCGAAGTCCGGGTGGTCGATTCGCTTGCGCAGCGTTGGGCGGGGCTGGACCTCGTGGTCTCGCCAGGTTTCCGCGAACTCCGCGCTGAAGTTGGCGTATTCCCTGGTCAGGGCCGCTAGGGCCGGGTCGTCCGGGTGACGGGCGGCGGCCAGGCGCAGCTCCGCCGCCGCCTGCCTGGCGAAGTGGTTCTCGCCGTTCTGCGCGGAGCACACGCCACGCATGGACAGGCGCAGGGTGTTGCGTTCTTCGCGCGGCAGCTTCGAGAAGTCGGTGATCAGGCTTGCGGCGAGGTCGTTCCACGCCACGATGTCGAGCCGCTCGTTCACCACGTAGGCCGGGACCGGGCCGAGGCGGTCGAGCAGTTGGAGCACACCTCGCGGCACCGGTTCCGCGGTTTCCGTGGCCGGTGGAGCCTGCCCTGCGAGGCGCGCCAGGTGCTCGCTTTCCGCCTCCGACAACTTCAGGGCCGTGCCCAGAGCCGCGAGCACCTGCGTCGACGGGCGCGGCGCGCGTGCCTGTTCGAGGCGCTCGTAGTAGTTCGTCGACACTCCCGCCAGCCAGGCGACCTCCTCGCGGCGCAGGCCGGGCGTGCGGCGGCGGCCGGAGCCGTCGGGCAGCCCGACGTCGCCGGGGCTTCGCGCTTCCCGGCGGCGGCGCAGGAAATCGGCCAGCTCGCGCTTGTTCACCTCACCAGCTTGCCACCGGGGCGGACCGGCCAGCCACGGACCGCGGATCCGGGGCAAGCGCGGACCTGCTCCGCCCGCTCCCGGGCGACGAGCCTGGACGTCGTGGAAGCGAACCAACTCTTCGAGCAGGCCCTCGACCTGCTGCTGGCCAAGGACATGGACGGGTTCGTCGACCTGTTCGCGCCCGACTGCACCTTCGAGTTCCCGTTCGCGGCGGGCACGCCCGAGCGCCTCAGCGGGCGGGAAGCGCTGCGCGAATACCTGGCGGACTACCCGCAGAAGCTGGACATCGCGGGCTTCCCGTCCGTGATCGTCCACCAGACCACCGACCCGGCCACGATCATCGCCGAGTTCACCGCGCGCGGCCGGACCGTGGCGACCGGCGCGGACTACGAGATGCGCTACGTCGCGGTGATCGTCGTGCGCGACGGCGCGATCGCCGGCTACCGCGACTACTGGAGCCCGGTCATGGGCGCCAAGGCGCTCGGGGCGCTCGCCGACTTCGTGACGGCGCTGGGCAGCGAGGTGCGCGCGTGACCGTGCTGATCACCGGCGGTACCGGCAAGACCGGCCGTCCACTTGCGACATTGCTGCGGGAGCGCGGGATCGCGGTGCGGATCGCGAGCAGGCACCCGGCCGACGACCCGGACCACGTGCGCTTCGACTGGTCCGATCCGGATTCGCAGCGGCGCGCGCTGGACGGCGTCGACCGCGTCTACCTGGTGCCGCCGGTCGGGATTCTCGACCCGATGCCGCAGGTCGGGCCGTTCTTGGCGGCCGCTGCCGGGCGGCGGATCGTCGCGCTCGGGTCGTCCGCGATGATGTCGAACGCGCCGGGGCTGGAGGAGTACCGCTCGCGGATCGCGTCGACGCCGGGCTGCGCCGTGCTGCGGCCCACCTGGTTCATGCAGAACTTCACCGCCCGGCATCCGGTGGCCGACGGCATCCGGGAACGCGGCGAGATCGTGACCGCCACCGGTTCGGGGCGGCTCGGCTGGATCGACGCCGCCGACATCGCCGCCGTCGCCGCACACGCGCTGACCTCGGCCGATGTGGCCGACGAGTACCTGCTGACCGGCCCGGAGGCGTTGAGCTACGGCGAAGCCGCGGCGATCATCTCGGAGGTCACCGGGCGGCCGGTCCGGCACCGGGACATCACCACGGACGAGCTGGCCCTGCGACTTTCCGCCGAGCTGCCCGCGGACTTCGCGGCGGGATTGGCGGCCATGGACGCGCACATCCGGGCAGGCGGCGAGGCCGGCACGACCTCGACGGTCCAGGACGTCACGGGGCGTCCGCCGCGTTACTTCCGCGACTTCGTCCGCGCGGAGCTCGGCTAGGCGCTTCGGGTCGTGAGTGGTCGTTCCGGTTCTTACCGGCATAACCACTCACGACTCCCAGGGCCGCGCCGAGGAGGAAGCCCGCGAGGACGTCGTGCGGGTAGTGGACTCCGATGAAGACCCGGGAGAAGCCTTCGATCAGTGCGAGGAGCACCACGATCGCCGTGATGCGCCGCCACAGCATCGACAGCGCTACCGCGAACGCCGCGGCCGCCGCGGAGTGGCTGCTGGGCAGTGACCAGGCGCTCACCTCCGCGCAGTTCTTGATCGTGCCTCCCGGGATCGCCATCGCCCGGCACGGCCGGTCCTGCTGCACGATGTTCTTGATCAGTTCGCTGAACAGCCATGCCGCCCCGGCCGCCAGCAGCGGCGCGAACAGCACCGGCAGCCGCCGGTCCACCCGCCACCACGCGAGCAGCGTCAGCACCGCGAACGCCGCCAGCAGCGCCTGGGTGCCGAACAACGCGAGGACGTGCACCCAGCCCGGCGTCGCCGTCCCCCACTCCGCGATCGTCCGGTACCACTCCACGCTCGGTTCCAGCATCAATCCGACATTACCGACCTGCCGGTAGCGTCGATGCGGTGAAGGTGCCGATGCGGGACGTGCTGTGGTGGCTCGCCCTGTCCACTCCCGTGCTGCTGGTCAACCTGGTGGCCGCGACCGATCCGTTGAGCGGCTGGGAGATCGCACTCGGCGTCGGAGTGGTCGGCATCACCGTGGCGCTGCGCCGAACCCGGCCGCTCGTGGCCACCGTCATCGCACTGGCCGCCTGGGCCGGCGCGATGATCCCCCGGCCCGACGCCGGCATCGTCGCGGCGTTCGCCTTCACCGCGGTGCTGATCGCGACCAGCTACTCCGCCGGATTCCGGGTGCGCAGGCACCGCGACGCGCTGATCCGGCTCGCGCTGGCCACCGGCGTGCTGTCGCTGCTCGTGCTCGTGCTGGCGCACGACGTCGGGGCCTGGCTGGTGACGCTGATCGGTGCGCTGCTTTTCTCGCTGATCCCGTGGCTGCTGGGGCGACACCACCAGAAGTACCGGGCGCTGGTGCGGGCCGGCTGGGAGCGGGCGGAGCAGCTGGAGCGGCAGCAGCAGATCGTGGGCGAGCAGGCGCGGCTGCAGGAACGCACCCGGATCGCCAGGGACATGCACGACCTGCTCGGCCACCAGCTCAGCCTGGTCGCGCTGCGGATCGGCGCGCTGGAGGTGGCGCCCACGCTGGACGCCGGGCACCGGGACGCGGCGAACCAAGCGCGGGTCGCGGTGACC
Organism: Saccharopolyspora sp. NPDC050389; assembly: GCF_040655595.1. NCBI lineage: Bacteria > Bacillati > Actinomycetota > Actinomycetes > Pseudonocardiales > Pseudonocardiaceae > Saccharopolyspora > Saccharopolyspora sp. NPDC050389. The sequence continues at coordinate 45,165 of NZ_JBFAKG010000016.1, read as the reverse complement.
GGCGCGGCCGAGCGGCTGCGGGACGTCGTCGAGGTCCTGCGCGACGACGACGCCCCGGTCACCGGCGAAAGCGTCGCGGAGCTGGTCGAGCAGGCGCGAGCCGCCGGGATGCCGGTGACGTTGACCGAAACCGGCGAGGTGGCGCAGTCGATGCGCGCCCGGGCGGTGTGCCGGATCGTGCAGGAGGCGCTGACCAACGCGGCGAAGCACGCGCCGGGAGCGGCCGTGACCGTCGAGGTGCGGCACACCGCCGACGAGAGCGAAGTGTCGGTGGCGAACCCGCTGGCCGGTGGTCGCGGGCCGGTTTCGAGCGGCGGGTACGGCCTCGTCGCCCTCGCCGAGCGGGTGCGGGTGACGGGCGGAACCTTCCACGCCAGCTCAGAGCACGGGCGGTTCCTGCTTTCCGCGCGGATTCCGCAGGTCGCGCAGGCCATCGCGGCTTCGGAATCCGCCGCGCACCTAGCTCGGGCAGAAGGTCAGGTGCGCAGCAGCCGCAACGTGGCGGTCGCGGCGGCGACGGCGAGCGCTGTTGGGCTGGGGTTGCTGACGGCGGGCATCACGGCGTTCGACACCATTACCTCCGTGCTGCCCTCGGCGGCCTACGACCGGATTCAGGTCGGGCAGTCGCGGTCGTCGATCGAGCACCTGTTGCCAGGGCGCACGCGGATCGACGACCCGCCCGACGGCGACCCGCCTCGGCCGCCCGGTGCGAGCTGCGCTTACTACAGCACGCACCACAATCCGTTCGACGAGCGGCGCAGCGACCTGTACCGGCTGTGCTTCCGGCAGGACGTGTTGGTGGGCAAGGAATTTCTGCAGCGGTAGGAGGAGACGTGCGGCTGGTGCTGGCCGACGACGAGGCCATGGTTCGCGCCGGGGTGCGAGCGATCCTGGCCGCCGACCCGGACATCGAGGTCGTCGGGGAGGCGGCCAACGGGCGGGACGCGGTGGAGCTGGTGCGGCGGCACCGGCCGGCGGTGGCGCTGCTGGACATCCGGATGCCGGGGCTCGACGGCCTCGGTGCGGCGGACGAAATCCGCCGCGTGGCGCCGGAAACCGCGGTGCTCATCATGACCACGTTCGACGAGGACGCCTACGTCACCCGGGCGTTGCACGGCGGCGCCAGCGGATTCCTGCTCAAGACCGGTGATCCGCGGGAACTGCTGCTGGGCGTGCGGGCGGCGGCCGAAGGCGGCGCGTACCTCTCGCCGCCGGTGGCGCACCGGGTGATCCGGCAGCTGGGCGGGCCGCGGCTGCAGCAGGAGATCGCCGCGCGAGAGCACGTGGACGCGCTCAGCGACCGGGAGCGCGAAGTACTCGCGCTGGTCGGAGCCGGGCTGTCGAACGCCGAGATCGCCCGCCGGCTGCACGTCGTGGAGGGCACGGTGAAGGCGTACGTGAGCGCCGTGCTGGGCCGGTTGGGCGTGAAGAACCGGGTGCAGGCCGCGATCCTGGCCTACGAAGCGGGCCTGGTGGAGCGGTCCTAGCGCCGTGTCGAGCAACGTTGAACGGGTAGTCGAGGACGCTGGCGTTTTCGCGCGAAATCGCCGGGGCTCGGCCAGGGGGTCGGGAGTGGGTGGCCGAAAGGACCAACGCGGGTAGCCAGAAGTTCCCCGAACCGGGCCCAAAGACCGCAGGATCCGGGCCGACCGCCGCATAGCTTTTCCTCCGAGGGCACCGACGAAGTCGGCGCCCGGCAGGCACCGCCAGAGGGAGGAAAGTCATGCGACGCGGAGGAACGGCCCTGTCCGTGGCCGCGGGAGTCGTGGTCCTCGGGACGGCTCTCCTGCTGCGCGGTCTGGCAGTGGAGATCGCGTACCAGGACCCGACGCGCGGCCGATGGGCACCGCCGCACCGATCCGGCTCCGAGGACCGACCGTGAGCCCGCGCGAGCAGTTCTCGCTGCTGCTGCCGGTTTACGGCCGCGACGACGCCGCGCTCCTGCGGGAGTCGTTCCACAGCACGGTGTCCGCGCAGACGAGACCGCCGGCCCAGGTCGTCCTGGTCCGGGACGGTCCGATTCCCGAGGCGCTGCGCCGGTGCGTCGACGAACTCGCCGCTACCAGCGCGGTTCCCGTCACCCGCGTCGACCTGACCCGCCATCGCGGGCTCGGCGTCGCGCTCGACGCGGGCCTGGCGGCCAGCGACCACGACATCGTCGCGCGCATGGACGCCGACGACGTGGCCGTGCCGCACCGGTTCGCGCGGCAAGTTCCTCTCGTCGAGGCGGGTGCCGATCTCGTCGGATCGGCCATGCTGGAGTTCGAGGGCGACCCCACCAGGGTCGTCGGCCTGCGCACGGCGCTGGTCGACGAGGACCGGATCGCCCGGCGCGCCCGGTTCCACGACCCGTTCAACCACCCGACCGTCGTCTACCGCCGCAGTGCGGTCCTCGACGCCGGCGGCTACGGCGATTTCCCGCTCATGGAGGACTACCGGCTGTTCGCGCGGATGATCGCCAACGGCGCGCGCAGCACGAACCTTGCCGAGCCGCTCGTCTACTACCGGGTGGACACAGGCGCCTATGCGAGACGAGGTGGTTTCGCCCTGCTGCGCCGCGAACTTCAGCTGCAACGCGAGTTCCGGCGTCACCGGTTCACGAATCGCGCCCAGTTCCTGCGGAACGTGCTCGTGCGCTGCGGGTACCGCCTGGTTCCGGAGCGGGCGCGCCGAGCCTCCTACCGCCGGATCATCGCCTGATCCCGCATCACCGCACGATGCCGTGTTCCCAGGCCCACGCCGCTATCTCGACGCGGTTGCGCATCATGAGCTTGTCCTGGATGCGGGCGAGATGGCTCTTGATGGTGCTCACGGACAGGAACATGTCGGCCGCGATCTCGCTGTTGGTCCAGCCGCGCGCCACCCGGACGACGATCTTGCGCTCCTGCATGCTCAGCTCGTCCGCCGCGACACCGCCGCCGGGCACGTTCCAGTGGTTGAGCTGCTCCAGCAGGCGCACCGTGATCGACGGGGAGACCAGCGACTCGCCGTCGACGGCGGTGCGGATCGCCTCCGCGAGCAGCCTCGCCCCGGAGTTCTTGAGCACGAACCCGTTGGCCCCGGCGCGCAACGCGCCATAGACGTACTCGTCGAGGTCGTAAGTGGTGACGACGACGATCCGGGTGCCGGAGAGCTCCGGTCGGGACCGGATCTGCCTGGTGGCCTGCAGACCGTCGATGTTCGGCATCCGGATGTCCATCAGGCACACGTCGGGCTTCAGCCGCTGCACCAGCTCGACGGCTTCCACCCCGTCGGCCGCCTGCCCGAGCACCGAGATGTCGCCCTGCCCTTCGAGGATGAGCTGGAACCCGGTGCGCACCATCTCCTGGTCGTCAGCGATCACTACCGAAATGCTCAAGCCAACCCCTGCCGTCTTGGTATCGAGGCGGCCAGCTCCCAGCCGCCTTCCGGGCTCGCCCCGCTGGTCAACTCTCCGCCGAGCTCGGTGACCCGTTCGGACAACCCGATCATGCCGAACCCGCTCGGGCGGAAGCGCCCCAGGCCGCCGCGCGCGCCGTTGTCCCGCACCCGCACCGTGACGCGGTCACCGACCGCTGCGACGAGCACTTCCACCCGCGTCGCCGCGCGGGCGTGCTTGCGCACGTTCGTCAGCCCCTCCTGCACCAGCCGCTCGACCGACTTGATCAGTTCCTGCGGCCAGGAAGCGGCTTCGAGCTCGTCGGGCAACTCGACGTGGACCAAGCAGCCGGTCAGGACGAACTCGTCCACCCGCTGCCGCACCACCCCGATCCCGCGCGTCGCGTGCATTTCAGGCGCTGCTTCCCGGTCGCGCAGCAACCTGACCATACGGTTCATCGCGACCAGGCCGTCCTGGCCGGTCCGCTCGATGTTGGCGAAGAGCTTGCGCCCGGTGTCCGAATCGCCCGTCTCCTGCCCGGCCTGGGCCTGCACGACGATGGCGGTCACGTAATGCGTGACGTGGTCGTGCAGATCACGCGCCAGCTCAAGCCTTTCCGACTGGCGCGCCTGCTCGGCGGCGAGGACGCGACGGCCCGCCTGGAACCGCTGGTACACCGCGAACACCCCGATGAGCAAGAGCAACCAGGGCAGCAACAAGACAACGCCGCCGCCGGGCCCAGTCTGCTTCGAGAGCACAGAATCCCGGGTGAACAGTGCCATCAGCGCAGCCAGGTCGAGAACCCCGAACAGCGGCAACTGCCAGTAGGGCAGGTGGCGGCAGGCCAAAGCCCATAGGACCAACAGGGAAGTGCCTTCGAGCACGCCTGGAACGTCGGAGTACGGCGGATCCGACTCCGAGGTCGGGAACGCAATGAGCGCGAAGGAACCGGCAGCTACCAGGCAAGCGAGTCCGAAGGGGCGCAGCACCCGCCCCCGTCGGCACTCGATCGCGACGTTCCAGGTGAGGCCGAGCGCGGCGAGGTCGGTGGCGAGCCGGAGGCTGTGCAGCGATCCGCCTTGACCGAGGTAAGCGTCCGCGAGCAGCAGAACGCCCGCAACGCAGAACGTCGCGACAGTCCACTTGGTGACGCGCAGGCGCTCGGCCCGGGCGGGAAAGCTGGGTCTCACTGCCCGCACGGTAGTCCCCGCTTCCATTGCGGACTTCGTCCTCTAGGACAGTTCGGGATGGCCGATTGGTCCTTTCGGCCGTTCGGCGACGATGCGGGACCGCCGCAGATGCAGCGATGTGGAGATCAGCGTGGCGGCGAAGAGCAGCACGTAAATGTTGCCCATCACCCAGCCCGCGGGTCCGGACACGTCGTGGCCGGTCTGGCCGGGAGGTGGAACGCGGAACGCGGGCACGAACGTCAGAGCCACGAGCAGCGCGGGCGGGGCCCAGATCAGCAGCCAGGCTCGATCGGTCGAGCGCAGCACCTGGTCGCCCGCGAACACCACCAGCGGCACGACCCAAACCCAGTGGTGGCCCCAGGACCAGGGCGAAACCGCCGCCGCGCACAGCCCGAAGAGGGTGACCGCGAGCAGCCGCTCGCCCTGGCGGTCGGCTCGCGCCGCGAGGGCGATCGCGCGGGCCACGAGCAATCCGGCCACACCGACCCACAGCACCTTGGTGTCGCCGGTGTGGCCGAAGAGCCGGATCAGCAGGCCGTTCAGGGAAACGTTCTGGGCGGCTCCGGGGTCCGGCCAGATCCTGCTCGAATCGGCGAACAGACCGGTCGGCCAGAACTTCGCCGAATCGGCGGGCAGTGCGGCGAAGCCGAGCGCGACGGTGCCGAGGAAAGACACCGCAGCCACGCTCGCCGCCCGGAACCGGCGGGTCACGACCAGGTACGGCAAGAACAGCAACGGGGTCAGCTTGATGCCCGCGGCCAGGCCAATCCCGAGTCCCTTGGTCCGGCACCGGTCGTCGCGCAGCGCGTCCCACAAGACGATGGCCAGCACCATCACGTTGACCTGGCCGACGTAGAGGGTGTGGTGGGCGGGTTCGAACCCGAGCGACCCGCAGGCCACCAGGAGGGTCAGCACCAGCGCGGTACGCCGGTCCCGCAGGCCGACCGATCGCCACGACCACCACGCGCAGCAGCCGAGCAACAGGCAGTTGACCAGGATGAACACAACTTTCGCGGCGCCCATCGACAGCGGCGCCAGCGGCGTGAACAGCAGGGCCGCCAGCGGCGTGTAGACGAAGTGCAGGCCGTCGACCAGTTGCCGGTCGTACAGCGGGATTCCGTCGAACACCGCCCGTCCGGCCGCGTGGTAGACCTCCAGGCCTACCGGGTCCGCCCACCAGGCCCGCACCGCGACCGCCAGTCCGCAGCCGCACACCAGCAGCACGAAACCCCAAGCCAGGTACGGCCGTTGCAACGCCCAGCGCAGCAGTGAGCGGGGTTCGTCGTGCGCGCTGCGGGAGGCGACGGGACATTCCAGCACCTGCTGCCGAGCGCCCGCGGGGTCGTGGCGTTCCATCCCACGGTTATCGCAGCGCGGCATCCGCTCCGTGGTCAGCCTTTCGGCCACCACGTCCGGCCGAACGGATGGACGTCATCGGGGGAATTCGTTCTTTGGTACCAACCGACCGGACGCGCCGGGCCGGACGATCCACATCGGACGTTCTGGCCGCGCGCGGCGGGGCGCTTCACAGGATTTCGATGGGGTCCGTGATCCACCGGCTCCTGTTCAGCGGCGTTGTGCGGCTGGCCGGCGGATCGTCGTGGTCAGCGCGGTCGTCAGGGCCATGCCCGCCGCGGCGACGATCGCGCCGAGCAGGAGGCCCGCGATCACATCGTGCGGGTAGTGGACGCCGACGAAGACCCGCAGGAATGCCTCCAGCACCGCGAGCAGGGCGACGATGGCGGCGAGTCGGCGCCATGCGACAGCCAGGCCGACTGCGGCCGCTGCGGCGATGGTGCTGTGGTTGCTCGGGAACGACCAGTCGCCCGGTTCCGGGCACTCCGCGATCGTCGCGACGATGTTGCGGACCTCGCGGCACGGCCTTTCCTGCTCGACGAACGTCTTCGTCACCTCGCTGATCGCGTAGGCGAGCACCGTGACCGCCGGGGCTGCGAACGCGAGGACGCGCAGTCGGCGGTCGGCTCGGCGGGTGCGCCAGGGATTCGCCAACACCAGCGCGCCGAACACCAGGATCACCGCCTCCGTCGCCACGTCCGCCAGCGCCTGCACCCAGCCCGGCGCGTCGTGGGCGAGGCCCGTGACGGCCCGGTACCAGTCGATGCTGATATCCGGCACGTCCTCGATCTCGTTGGTGGCCAACGGCAAACTCATCGATCCTCCGCATCTGCTCGCAACGCGGTCGACGGTATGGATCGCAGAGATGCCCGGGCAGTGGTCTTTCGGCAGCGGCCGCCCTTACTTTCGGCAGAATCCCGACACTGCCGCTACGGATCGTGATCCGGGTTGCGCGTCGGTGTGGTCGTGTTCGGTGAGATGGTTGAAAGTTGCTGTCTTCGTTGGCGTTTCGGCGGTCGGTGCGCAGTACCCTGGCGCGGCTGGATCGTCGATCAGGAGGTTCTGGTGCGTTCACTGCTTCTCGCCGGCACCATCATCGTCGCGCTCGCATCCCCGGCCTACGCCGGCGAACGGGAGTCGCTCGATCCGCTGCTGCGGTCGGCCGCCGAGCGCGTCACCACATCGGATCAGGTCGCCGCGGCCAAGTGGGGCACCGGCCAGGCGATCGACGACCCGGTGCGGGAGCAGCAGGTGCTCGACGTCGTCGCCCGCAAGTCGCTGGAGCTGGGCATCGACCCGGAGGAGTCGAAGCGGGTCTTCCGGGATCAGATCGAGGCCAGCAAGCTCGTCCAGCGCGCCCTGCACGAGCGGTGGGCCGCGAACCCCGGCGAGCGGCCGGTGGAACGTCCGGATCTGGGCGAGATCAGGCCGATCATCGACCGGTTGAACGACGAGATCCTGCTGGAACTGCGCGACACCCGGCAACTGCGCGACCGGCCGTCCTGCGACGGCCACCTGACCAGCGCCTTCCACCACACCAGCGCCGACCTGCGGCTGAACGGCCTGCACCGCCTCGGCCTCGTCCGAGCGGTCCCGTCGATCTGCACCGGCTCCTGACCCGGCGCCCTCCCACGTCCCCGGTCCCGAGGTCCCCGGTCCCGGCGTCTCCCGGGTCGGCGCTCTCCCCCTGGGTCGGCTCAGACCGGCGCTCCGACCACAATTCCAATGGAAATCAGAGGTCCGGGTTCCATTGAAACTGCGGGAATTCGCGGGACCTCAGTGGAAGTCGGCGATGTGGTCGTCGACCCATTCCCGGAAGGTCCGCGCCGGGCGGCCGGTCACCTGCTCCACGTGCGGGGACACCGGCTCCGGGTCGTGGGAGATCTGCTCCCAGTAGTCGAGGGCCCCGTCGGCGAACGAGGCCGGCCAGCCGTTGTCCAGCAGTTGGCGCCGAGCGGCACCCCGGGAGATCTCCTCCCAGCGCAGCCGGCGGCCGATGGCTTCGCCGATCGTCCGCAACTGCTGGCTCTGGGTCGACACCTCCGGCCCGGTCAGGGCGTACGTCGCCCCGCTGTGGCCTTCGTCGACGAGTACCCGCACCGCGACGTCCGCGATGTCCTTCTCGTGGATCAGCGGTCGGGCTGCCGCGCCGTACGCATCGCGGATCACGCCCTCGGACCGGATCGCGTCGGCCCAGCCCAGCACGTTGCTGGCGAATCCACCGGCGCGCAGGAAGGTCCAGTCCGCATCGGAAGCCTCGATGAGCCGCTCCAGCTGCGTGTGGAACACCTCGTCGTCACCCGCGCTGGTGGCCGACAAGTAGACGATGCGCCCGGCCCGCTTCGCGATCGCGTCCACGACCGGCGGCGCGAGCTCCGCCGACAGCAACGGCCAGACCAGGAACACCGACCCGACTCCATCGAGCGGCAGCGAGTCCGGGGCCGTCACGTCGCCTCGGACCACCTCCACCCCGTCCGGTGCCGCCACCTCGGCCGGGTCGCGCGTCGTCATCGCGCGGACCTCGACGCCCTCCTCCAGCAGCCCCGCGACGACATGCCTGCCCACCTTGCCGGTCGCACCCACCACGAGAACCTTGCCGCCGCTCATCCTCAGAACCCCTTCGCTCGACTGGCACGAACGCTAAGAGTTCGACATAACTAGAAGTCAACACCGCATCCGACGGCTTGACCTCTAGCGTGCTGGAGGTTCGATGCTTGGGACCAGCACTGATCCCGTGACCCTCGGGGGCGAACAATGCCGGTGGAAGTCGGAATCTTCTTGCCCAGCGCGGTGGAGGCAGAGATCCGGGAGGCGGCCTACCACGCCGTGGACGCCGAGCTGGACGCCATCTGGAGCGGCGATCACCTCGCCAACGGAGTTCCGTCGCTCGACGGAATGCTCGCGCTGGCCACGGCGGCTGCCGTGACCGAGTGCATCGACATCGGTTTCGCCGTCTACCTGCCCGCGCTGCGCCCGCACGTATGCGCCGCCAAGCAGATCGCGACGCTGCAACACCTCACCGGCGGCGACCGCCTGCACCTCGGCATCGGCGTCGGCGACCACGACAGCGGCTACGCCGCCGTGGGCCTCGACGCCGCTACGCGCGGCCGACGCACCGACGAGTTCCTGCAGCTCCTTCCGTCGCTGCTCGCCGGCGAGCCGACGGCGCTGCCGCACGGCGCGACCGCCCAGCTCGCCCCGGCTGCCGCCGTGCCGCCGCTGTGGATCGGCGGCTCCGCGCCCGCCGCGCTGCGCCGCGCGGCTCGCTTCGGCGACGGCTGGTTCGCCGAGCTGCACACGCCCGAGGAGATCCGGACGAACGCCGAGCGGCTGCGCGAGCTCGCCGAGCAACACGGTCGCCAGGCGCCGCACCTGGCGATCGCGATCCAAGGCAGCCTGGTCGAGCGCCCCGATGACCGCGCGCACGACCGCTGCGCCGAGAATCTGGCGGAATCCTTCGGCATTCCGGTCGATGAGGCCCGCGACCGAGTCGTCGCCGGGACTCCGGAGCAGGTCGCCGAGCAACTCGCGGCGTACGCGGAGGCGGGCGTGGAGAAGATCGCGTTCGCCGTCGACGGCGACTGGCACGACTCCTGCGATCTGCTGGGCCAAGTCCGGCAGATCCTCACCCCGGGCGGGCGCCCGAAGTGCTCCCGATCGTCGAAGTGACGCCTCCGCCGAGGCTCCCGATGTCATCCGCCTGAAACCGGCCCCTCACGAGCCGATTGCGGAATCGGCTTGCGCGGCGGTGCGGGAAGCGCCCCTGCGGGAGTTGCGGCCGCCGCCCGGGCCCGATTCGTGCACATCCAGACGACGACCGAGAACCCGCAACCGAATGCCCGCAAAGGCTCGCTATCTCGACCCGGCTCGCGCCTACGGAGATCACGGCTCCGAAGGCTCGAAATCCGGGCGACCTCCGGAGGAAGCGCGTGGGCTCGTTGGCGAGATCCCGCGCTACGGGCGCGGATCCTGACGACGCGCGGAGCACATCTCGGACTCGCCTACTGCCTGATCACGCTCCGCCAGATCCACTTGTCGGGTCGGGGCTCATGCGCAGCCACCGGGTCCGGCCCTCACCCGAGGGCATTGGTGGCGACGGTGGAGGTTCCGGTGTTGAGGACGGCGTCGAAGGCGTCGAGGACCGGGATGTGCAGGTAGGCGCTTTGCAGCCGGGTGCGGTCGGGGTGCGTGGCGCCAGGAGTCTGCGGGCCGGCCTGGCGGAGGTCGGCGAGGCTGAAGCCGAGGCCGGCGTCGGCGAAGGCGGCTTCGATGCTGCCCGGCTCGGGCTGCTCGAGCGTCGTGTTCTCGACGGTGAACCCGAACGGCGCCGCCTCGTCGGGTTGCATGTCCGCGGTGTGCCCGGCGGTGCTGGTCAGGCCGAGGGCGAAGTACTCCTCGCCCAGGGAGTTGTGCAGGTACTGCCCCATCGGCAGCGCCGTGAGGTGACCGCCGAAGGAGATCGGGGACTTCAGGATGTGGGCGTTGTGGGCCGCCAGCACGACGCGGGTTTCAGGTCCGAGCTGCTCCAGGTGCCACCGGAGCGACGCGGCCATGGACTGGTCCCGGGCTGAGGGGTCGGCGGTCAGGCCGCGTCCGGCGAAGAGGTCGGCCATCGCGCGGAACGAGTAGTCCGCGTGGCATGCGACTTCGAGGCGTCGCATCGCGATGTCGTATTGCCGCTGGTCGCCGCGGGAGACGTAGAGCGGTTCGACGGAGCGGAAGCGGATCAGCAGGCGCGACAGGAGCGCGCTGAGGGCGTCCTGTTCGGCGGCGTCCAGGCGTGCCCACCTCGGTGCGGCTGCGGACGCGGAGGGGCCGGCGAACGATTCGGCGATCCGCATGGCCTCCTTGACCGCGGGGAGGACTTCGGGGTCGATCTCGCGCAGGTAGTCGGCGACCGGAGCCAGGACGGGCAGCAGGGAGCCGCCCGCCGCGGGGATGTCGACCCCGGCGAACCGCACCGGCCGGGCGGCGGTGCGGTTGTACCGGCGCATCCAGCGCAGGGGTTCGCCGACTCCCACGGGGATGGTCGAGGCGAGGTGGGCCGACAGGTCCTCGTCCGCGCCCTCCCCCTGCGCCCAGGCGTCCAGCGCATGGCCTTCGCTGAAGCCGAATTCGAAGGCCAGGACGGTGAATCCGCAGCGTTCGACGAGGAAGCGCAGGATGCGCTGGCGCATGGCGGAGAACTCGTCGATGAAGTGGGAGTTCTCGCCGACCGCGACGACCCGGGCCGTGCCGATCAGATCGCGCAGCGGCTCCAGGTCGTCCAGCGGCGCCTCGGGGTCGAGGTGGGTGAGCGGGGTGGCGTGGTCGCGAAGCCAGGCGGCGAAGGGGGAAGAAGGCATGGGACGGCTCGATTCTCGGTGCAGGGTGGTGAAGGGCGTCGGCAGGGAATGGTTCACCGGCCCGATGGCGGCTGTTCCGCCAGTTCGGCGACGTGGGAGCACGTCGCAGGATCCGCGCAGGCGTCGGGGGCTAGATCTCGCGGCCCGCAGCGGAGGCGAAGCCCAGCCAGGTGTGGCGGTTGGCCCACCAGCACCAGCCGACCTTCGGGGCGTTGCGCCGCTCTCGACCGTCCCGCCCCGTGCCGTTGCTGATCCACAGGGCCGGAGTGCGGGAGTCGAAGGCGCCGTTCTCCTTGCGCAGCCGGGAACCGATGGTCATGAAGCAGCGGTTGCGTTCGAGAGCCGCCGGCTGCTGGAGCACCCAGTGGATGCCCTCGGTGAGCAGCAACGGGGTACGTCCCTCCTCGCCGAGGGCGGGCAGGGCCTCCTCCGGGCTCCAGTTGGCCATGCCGTCACCGCGGTCGAGGCCGGTGACGAGGTACAGGGGAGCGTCGGGCAGGTCGACGCCGCAGGGTGTGAAGCGGTCGACGTCGGACATGTCGGTGACGACGAAGCCGGGCTTGCCGCCGTGGCGGAGCAGGGGTGCGATAGCGGAGGCGGGAGCGCGGTCCGGGTGGATGGCGAGCAGGGCGCCGCTGCTTTCGTCACCGGCGTTCTCGACGAAGGCGCGCACATCGTCTGCGGAGATCCCCGCGAGCTCGTGCACCCCCAGCTCGATCAGGCACTCCGCCTGTGCGGCGAGAGGAGGCAGAGCGGCGGGCGAGCTGATGGTCAAGGCACTCCTCGGTTCGGGGTTCGGGGCGATGAAGCTGAGCGTGGTGACCGGCAAAGCGGTGCCCCTCATCGGCGCGGGACGCGGACTGTCGTCGACGGCGAGCGGGGCGGTACCGGCGTTGATCTGCAAGACCTTCCTTCAAGGCTGTGGTGGCTCGAAGCCGGTGCTCGACTGCGCGCGGCGGGGATCGTCAGCGGACGCCGCGCCCCTGAACTCCCCGCCGCGCGCTGATTGCCTGCTGCTGGAAGCGCGCGTTGCGGACCTGCCGCTGACGCCACGTGCCGCGGTCGGCACGCGAGAACGAGCCGGAGGTCTGGGACTTGACGCGGTCGGTCACTCGCATGCGATACTTCCTCTCGAAGTAATCTTGCGTCGGTAGTAAAACTATAACGAGCCCCATTGAGGCAGTCAACATAAATTTGCGACGGAGGTAAGTTTTCTCGTGGAAGCCGGATCGGACACCGCTCAGCTGGGCCTTCGGGAGACCAAGAAGCAGGAGACGCGACGGCTGATCTCCGACCACGCGACGCGACTCTTCATCGAGAAGGGCTTCGAGGAGACGACCATCGCGGAGGTCGCCGCGGCCGCCCGCGTCGCGAAGAAGACCGTGACCAACTACTTCGCACGCAAGGAAGACCTGGTCCTCGACCACCAGGACGAGTTCATCGCCACCCTGGCTCGCACCGTGGCCGACCGCCGCCCCGGCGAGTCCGCGCTGGCATCGCTCCGACGCGCCTTCGAAGCCACCATCACGGCGCAGGATCCGGTCGCGGGGTTCGCCGGCCCGGACTTCACCCGCATGATCGCCGGCAGCCCCACCCTGACGGCATGCCTGCGCGGCCTGCACGACCAGCGCGAACAGGCGCTGGCCGAGACCCTCGCCGACACCGTCGGCGGGCAGCGGTCCGACATCACCGTCCGCACGGCCGCCGGTCTGCTGGGCGCCGTGCACCGCATCCTGTTCCAGCGCATCCAGGAGCTCACCCTGGCCGGGAGCACCAACGACGAGATCGCCGGGACACTCGCAGGAGAAGCGGCCCGCGCCTTCGACCTGCTCGAACCCGCCCTCGGCGACTACGCGGTGGCCTGAGGCGAGCCGGTTCGGAAGGCCCGGTTCAGGTGCTTGCGAGGGGCGACTCGGGCACGCGATCGCGGCCGTTGGTCGCGTCCGCCTCCTCGTCGGCTCGACGCCAGGCGGCCTTCGCCAGGTCTTCGCGGCCCGCGCGGTGGTGCAGCTCTCCCAGCTCTCGCAGGGCCAGGGCTTGCTGGTAGCGCTCTCCTCGGTCGGTGGCCAGACTCAGGCCCTGGTCGATCAGCACTCCCGCCCTCGCGAAGTCGCCGACGTCCCGGTGCGCCGCTCCCAGGTCGACCAGCACCTCGCTCTCCGCCGCCGGGCCCCCTACCTTCGCCACTATTTGGCGTGCCGCCTGGAGGTTCGCCGTCGCTTCCGAGTACTGGCCCAGTTCTCGGTAGGCCTTGCCCAGGCGGTGCCTCGCGTAGGCGACCTTCGGGGTCAGGCCGTAGTCCACCGCCAGTTCCAGCGCTCGGTGCAGGAACTTCAGCGCCGTTTCGTGGTCTTCCAGCCGCCGGTGCACGTCCCCGATGTCCGCGAGCGCGCTGGACTCCCCGTCGATGTTTCCGGCCTGCTTGGACAATTCGAGCCCGGTTTGCAGGCTCGTCAACGCATCGTGGAGGAAACCCGTTGCAGCTAAAGCATTTCCGAGATTGCTGCGCAGCACTCCCTCGCGGTACGGGTCGCGCCCGGCGCACAGCGACGCGCCTTCCCGGAGGTGCTGCAGCGCCTCGTCGAACTCGCCTAATCGGTAGCAGACGACACCTAACGACTCCAGGGTGCTCGTCTCCAGCGTGCGATCGCCGGCCTGCCGGTGGAACTCCAACGCCCGGTACAGGTGTTCGCGGGCTTCCGCGCCCCGGCCCAGCTCCAGGTACGTCGCCGCCAAATCCGCCCTGGTCATCGCCTCTCCGGCCGCGTCCTGCGCGGTGATCGCCGCGGCCAGCGCGGCCTCGTGGGTGCGCACCCAGTCGTGGTCGTGCCCGTAGCCGTAGAGGTACAGGTACTCGCGCAGTGATCGGGTGAGCTGCCAGGCGTGCGTCGGCCAGCCCCGCGCCGCGGCGAGCCGCACCGCCGCGATAAGGCAGGCGCGCTCGGCGTCGAGCCAGCTCCTGGCCTCTTCCCGCGTTTCCAGGGCCGGGCGGTGCTCGGGTTCGCTGCCCACCAGCGACACCGGTGGCTGGTGCGGTTGCAGCAGGCGCGTGGCGCTGGCCGTGCTGTGCAGGTAGAAGTCCAGCACCCGGGTGATCGCCGCGAAGCACTGATCCTCGGGTTCCTCCTCCCGCACGAGGCCCCGGCCGTATTCGGCGAGCAGGTCGTGCAGCCGGTAGCGGTGCCTGGTGATCACGTTCGCCAGGTGTTCGTCCACCAGCCTGTCCAGGAGGAATCGGGCCTCGGTCGCGGTGATCCCGGCCAGCGCGGCCGCCGCGTCGGCGGTGAACTCGTCGCCCGGGTGCAGGCCGAGCAGCCGGAACATCCGGCGCTCGTCCTGCTCCAACGCCTGGTAGGAGAGGTCGAACACCGTCCGGAGCCGGCGGTTGCCCGCGACCAGCTCGTGCAGCCGGTCGTCGCTCTCCTCCAGGCGCGCGGCCAGATCCGACACCGTCCACATGCGACGCGACTGCAACCGCCGTGCGGCCAGCGCCACCGCGAGCGGCAGCCGCCCGCACAGCTCCACCAGGCTCCGGGCCGCCGCGGGATCCACCTCGACCCGGCCGCGGCCGACCGCCTTGGCCAGCATGCCTTCGGCTTCCTCGGGCGTGAAGACGTCGAGCGGCATCGTCTGCGCTCCGTCCAGCGCCAGCGTGCAACGGCTGGTCACCAGCACCACGTTCTCCGGGCCGGACGGCAGCAGCGGCGTCACCTGGTCCTCGCTGGAGGCGTTGTCCAGCAGCACCAACGCCTTCTTGTCGTAGAGCCGGTCGCGGAACAGCATCATCCGCTCGTCCACCCGGGACGGGATGTGGTCGTCGGGCACGCCGAGCAGCCGCAGGAAGGACGCCAGCACCGCGGCCGGGTCGGCGGGCGGCTGGTCGGCGTGGCCGCGCAGGTCCACGTACAGCTGGCAGTCGCTGAACCTGCCGGTCGCCAGCAGCTGGTGCGCGGCGTGCACCGCGAGCCGCGTCTTGCCGACGCCGCCCATGCCCTCGATCAGCACGATCTTCACCGCCGAGCCGCCGGCCTGCGGCAGATCTTCGTGCAACGCGCGCAGTTCGGCGTCCCTGCCGGTGAATTCCCCGATGTCCGGCGGGAGTTGGCGGTGCGCGCTGACCGGCGTGAACTCCGGGCGCGACACCTCCTGCCGCAGCACCCGCTGGTACGCCGCGCTCAGCTCCGGGCCGGGATCGGCGCCCAGCTCGCCCGCCAGCCTGCGGCGCAGCGCGTCGAAGACGTTGAGCGCGGCCGCCTGCTGGCCGCTGCCGGCGAGGGCGATCATCAGCGCGGCGTGCACCGCCTCGTGCAGCGGATCGGCATCGGCCACCCGTTGCAGGTGCGGCAGGACTTCCTGGTGGTGCCCCAGCTCCGCGGCGACGGCGGCGTACTCCACCAGCACGGCGTGGTATTCCCTGGTCAAGGCGGTGATCAGCGGATGTGCCTGCAGGCTCCCGAGGCCCTCCAGCGGTTCACCGCGCCACAACGCCACGGCGTCGGCGAACAGTCCGCGGGCCTCGGTGGCCTCGCGGGCCTGGCGCGCCGCGGCGACCAGGCGCCGGAACACCATCAGGTCGTGCTGCCCCTCTGAGACCGAGAGCTGGTACCCGCCGCGATCGGCCACCAGCACCGGAGTTTCCTCCGACTCGGCCTGCAGCCGGCGCCGCAGCCGGGAAACCCTGGACTGCAGCAGATCCGCCGATCCGGCCACCGATCGCTCGCCCCACACCGCCTCGATCAGCGAATCCCGCGCCACCGGCGCGTTCGGCGACAGCGCGAGCAGGCCGAGCAGCACCCGCTGGGTCTCCGAACCGGGATCCACCGACTCGCCGTTGACCGCGACCTTCAACGGCCCCAGCACCTCCACCCGCAGGCCGCTGCCGCCCTCGCCGCCTGCTTCCCGGATCAGCTCTTCGAGCTCGATCCGGGACAGCGCGAGGACTTCCGCCAATCGGCGCAATGTCGATACCCGCGGTCGCACGACTCGGCCCTGCTCCACATCGCGCAGCCCCGCCGCGCTCAGCCCGGCCTGCTCGGCGACTTGAAGCTGCGTGAGACCAGCTCGCTTGCGGAAACCGCGGACCAAACCCCCCAACTTGCTCCCGGTCGCGCCCACAAGACCACCTCAATCGAAGATCGTTCGAGCCATTGGTGATTAAGCGCCGCAGCGGACCGCGGAAGCCGGCGACGGCCGGTTTCCGCTTGTCCTCACAGCAGTCCCGACGCAGCGGAACCACTTTTGGTTCCACCAGACCGTTTCCGTCCTCGTCGCAGCGCAACGTTCTCGTGAGTGGCAATGGTCGTTCTAGCGACCACTGCCACTCACGACGTGAAGTCTTCTTCGGACAGTGCCGCACCGGCCGCCGCGACGATTTCCCCGACCGCGTCGCCGCCGATGATCAGCTCGGTGCCGCTGCCCGGATTCAGGCACAGGACATGCTGTTCTCCCGGCCAGTTGGCGGCCAGGACGAGAAATGGCAATTGTGTGAAATGCTCGACCTTCGGCGCGGCGCGGGAAATCATCGCCGTCGAGGTGAACACCGGGATCGCCGAACCCACCAGCAGCCACGGGAAGTTCTCGCCGTCGACATCGTCGGTCAGCGGACGCGACAGCGGCAGCACCACGTCGGCGTCGACCAACGCCGCCAGGTAAGCGTCGAGGTCCTGCCGCTCGACCGCCGCGGCCAGCGCTTCTTCCAGCTCGTTCGTGGGCGGGACCGCGCCGGGTTCCGCGCCGTCGCCGAGTTCGGCCAGGCAGTCCCGCCGGATCTGCGCCTGCACCACCTCTTCGGCGTCTTCGGCGAGCACGAGGAATTCCTCGCCCACCGCCATTCGGGCCAACGAATCCGGCGACATCATTGCGCCGATCGGCAGATCGAAATTCAGCGCGAAGCAGTAATCCGGATGCGGCCAATTCCGCGCCAGTGCCGCCGCATCGACTTCCCGGCACCCCAGCGAAAACGGCCCGAGCACGTGGGACAGCGCTGCCGGCGAGGTGAAGACGAGGACGTGCGCCCGATCCAGTGAGATCAGGTCGTCCAGCTCCTGCCGCAATTCGGTGCCCGGCTCGGGCAGCACCGGCAGGTAGAGCGGCGCGGACAACACGATTTCCGCGAACCGCTTGCTGTCTCCCGCTTCGAGCGCCGCGACCAACTCGTGCTCCACGTCGTTGGCCGGTTGCCATTGCTCGTCCAACCGAAACCGCCCTTCCGGTAGGTCGTTCCGCGAACAGTAGTACTTACGAAGGCCCGTTCTGAGGTAGTTTGTCCCCCAACGGCAACGGTTCCCAGCGAGATTTGCTCGGAGTTATGGCACGCACCCTCTTGGTCTCCCCCGAACAGCGCGGTGCGCTCCCGACGATTCGCGATGCCCTGGAGGCCGCCGACGACGGCGCGGTCATCTCCATCGCGCCCGGCGAGTACGACGAACCGGTGCACATCCGGCGGAAACGCGTGACCATCGCCGCCCGCGAGCCCGGCACGGTCACCATCCGCTCGCCGTTCACCGACCAGCCGACCGTTTCGGTCGTCGACGGTGCCGTGGAGTTCAGCGGGCTCACCGTGCTCGGCGACGCGCAACCCGCGATCCGGATCTCCGGTGGTAGCGCGCAAATCGTCGACTGCACCGCGTCCGCCGGCTACGCCGCCGCGATCAGCATCGCCGACGGCGCCGATGTGACGTTGCGCGGCAACAAGATCAACGACTCGCAGTGCGGCCTGATCATCGAAAACGCCGACGGCGTGGTGGAAAGCTGCGAGGTTCAGGACATCGTCGACGATGCCGTGATCGTGCGTCTCGGGGCGCGCGCCGCGCTGCGGCACTGCACCGTGCGCGGCGCCGGTTTCCGCGGTGTCTACATGTACCAGGCGGGCGGCTCCAGCATCGAGCGCTGCGACATCTCGCAGACCGGCGAGGCCGGAATCTCGGTGGCCGACCAGACCTCGCCGAACATCGTCGAATGCTGGGTGCACGACACCCAGGGCGTGGGCATCTCGGTCGGGCGCGGATGCGGCGGCGTGATCGAGGACTGCCGGGTGGAGAACACCGCGCCGCCCGGCGTGCTGATCGACGAAGGCGCGCGCACCGAGGTGCGGCGCGACGCCCAGGCGGCCGGGAAACCGCCGGTGGGCGCGACGGCGACCAGCGGAAACCAGCAGGACCAGGAGCAGATCGACGAACTGCTCGCCGAACTCGACGGCATGATCGGCCTCACCGGCGTGAAGGCCGAGGTGCGGGCGCTGATCGACGAGATCCAGGTCAACGAGTGGCGGCGCAGCGATGGCCTGTCGGTCAACGCGGTCAGCAACCACCTCGTGTTCACCGGCGCGCCCGGCACCGGCAAGACCACTGTGGCCCGCGTCTACGGGAACCTGTTGAAGGCGCTGGGAATCCTGCCCAACGGGCGGTTCAAGGAAGTCTCCCGCCGCGATCTCGTGGGGCAGTACATCGGGCACACCGCGGAGAAGGCCGCGTCGGCGTTCGACGAGGCGCGCGGCGGCGTGCTGTTCATCGACGAGGCGTACACCCTGTCCCGGTCCAGCGGCGGTGGCGCCGACTTCGGGCAGGAAGCGATCGACACGCTGGTCAAGCTGATGGAAGACCACCGCGACGAGGTCGCCGTGATCGTCGCCGGCTACACCGCGGAGATGGGCAAGTTCCTGGCCGCCAACCCCGGCCTGGCCTCCCGGTTCGCCAAGACCCTGGAGTTCGAGAACTACACGCCGGAGCAGCTGGTCTCGATCAGCGGCCACCTCGCGCGCGGCGACGACTACCTGCTCGGCGACGACCTGGACCTGGCGTTGCTGGAGTGGTTCACCCAGGTCGACCGGGACGCGAACTTCGGCAACGCGCGCGAGGCGCGGAAGCTGCTGGAACGCATGCGCAAGTCGCAGTCGACGCGGCTGCGCAACATCGGCCGCCGCCCCACCCGGGACGAACTCCGCACGCTGAGCCTCGACGACCTCCTGGACGCCATCCGCGAGTAACCCGGCCGATCCCACGGCTACCCGCCTTCTTGGTGCAGCAGCGCGGAGCCGGCCTGCGCTGCCCGGTGGTACGGGGGCAGGTCGTCGCCGGTCCAGAACACCTCCACCTGGGAATGCTCTTCGCCCAGCTCGGCCAGCTCCCGGTGGGCCACGAGCACGAGGTCCCAGGCTCGGACGTGCGGGGCCACCTCGACGAGGTAGACCTGGGCGGCCAGGCCCGGGGCGAGCCGCCAGGCGCGGCGGATCGCCACGACGCCGTCCTGTTCGGACAGGCCGTCGACCACGAGGTCGTCGGCGAGATCGGTCAGGTCGGCCGCCAGGTCGGCCAGCTCGGCGGGTGCGCCGCCGGTCAGGCCCAGGCCGGGCGGAATGCGATCGCCCGCGGCCGCCTGCAATTCCGGGCGCACCGGCGCGAAGCGGTGCTCCGTCGCGGGAGTATCGGTAGCGATCCGCACCTGATCCGCTCCGGCAGGAGCACCCGGAATTCTCATTACTGCCAACGTGTTCCGGAGCAATTCGACGTCGGCTTCGGGCATCGAGAGCCCGAGTTCCGCGGCCGAGCCGAGGACCGTATCCGGCAGGTAGGCCAGGTCACCACCGCCCAGCATCCGGCGGGCGTGCGTCGTCAGCTCGTCGGGGAACCGCCCGGCCAGCCGGAGCAGCACCCGGTGCAGGCCGGCGAAGATCCGCCACGCCTCGTCGTCCAGCTCGGCCCACTCACCGGTCACGTCGGTCCTCCTCGGTGTTCTCCGGGACACCCGCGCCCGAGGTTCTGCGGGACACTCCGCTCGAACTCGAACGGGCCGGTTGCTCGGCGGTCGGTAGCTCGGCGGTCGGTAGCTCGGCGGTCGGTTGCTCGGCGGTGGGCGCGGCGGCGTCGAGCTGCCGCAACGCCATGCCTGCCATCAGGTCGAGCTGCGCACGGCTGTCCGGCATGCGTCGCAGCGGAACCACGTTCGCGGATTCGGGTGATCTCGCCGCTACCAGCTTCCCGTCCTCGACCCGGAGCACGGCCACCCGCCCGTCGGGCAGCTGCGCGGCCCACGCGTTCGGCGCGTCCGGGTGGCGCTCGACGCCCAGTCTTCCCAGCAGCTCCGCCACCGCTTCCGCGAAGTTCGGCTCGGCGGCCGTCGATCGGTCGGCCGCCTCCTTCGGCGCCGCCGGCGGATGCGCGTCGGCGCCCGGATCGTCGGGATCGGTGCGGTAGGCGAAGGCGCCGTGCGGGCGGCCGGGTTGATCGCCGGGTGTTCGCGGAGCCGGCGAGGTCCACGACATGACCCCGTCCGCGTCCACTGTGAAGTCGCCTTGCGGTCCCGGTCGGGTTTCCCCGCTCGGCGGCGTGGCAGGCCGCAGTGGCGCCAAAGACCGCGGCGTAGCCGCAAAACGTTGCGGTGCACCAGAACGCGGCGGTGCGGAAGGCCGCGGAGGGACGGTAGGACGCGGCGGAGGAACCGCAGGACGTGGCGGTGCGGAAGGCCGCGGAGGGACGGTAGGCCGCGGCGGAGGGACGGTGGGGCGCGGCGGCGCCGAAGGTCGCGGCGGCGGTGCCGAAGGCGGCGGCGGTGCCGAAGGCGGCGGCGGTGCCGAAGGCGGCGGCGGTGCCGAAGGCGGCGGTGGCGCCGAAGGCGGCGGTGGCGCCGAAGGCGGCGGCGGTGCCGAAGGCGGCGGCGGTGCCGAAGGCGGCGGTGCCGGGGGACCCGGCGGAGCCGGGGGACCCGGCGGAGCCGGGGGACCCGGCGGAGCCGGGGGCGGGGCTTGGGGCGGAGCGGGCGGGGTGCCTTGCTGCACCACCTGGCCGTCGCCGGTGACGCGGAACCGGCTGGTCGCGCCGTCGGGCGCGACGACCGACAGATCGACCTCGACGGCGGCCCGCTCGTCGAAGGACAGCTCCGCCGCCAGCCCTCTGGCGAGTTCCACCGGGTCCAGCCCCATTCCGTGGGGCATCAGGTCCAATCCGGCCGGCAGCTCCCACCGCTGGCCGGTGAGCTCCGAAGCGGTCGCCAGGATCTCGTCCACCAACCGGTACCTGGAGGACGCGTCGGCGTCGAAACGCGCCATCCAAGCCCGTTGCCGCGCGATCTCGTCGACACCGCTCTCGGGGTCCTGGACGAGCATGGCGCGCAGCTCGTGGAACGCGTCATGCCAGTTCTGCACCGCGTTGTCGAAGCGATTCCGCGCCGCATCCCGTTCCGCTGCGGGAAGTTCCTGGTTCAACGCTTCCCGCGCCTGCGGCACCGCGGCCGCCGCGCGGTCCAGCTCGGCGGCCGCGTCCCGCAACTGCCGCACGCCGTCGTCGACCACCGGATGCGGTGCGGCGCGGGCGATCTCGTCGAGGAATTCGCGCAGCTGCTCGGCCATCCGCTGGTGGTGCGCCACCAGGGCGGCCGTCTCGTCGCTGATCACCCGGAGCTTCGCGCCCGGCTCGGTCAGCTCGGGATGCTGTTCGCGCACGTGCGCGGCGAGGGATCGGTGCGGCTGCTGCGGATCGTGGCCCGGGCGTTCCGCCGCCGACCGCACGGCGGCATCCAGGTCGAACGCGTTCGCCTCCGCCGCCCGCTGCCGCCCGGCCAGTGCGCGCAGCACGCCCTTGAGCTTGCCTTCCGGCAGCTGCGACTCCTGGGTGAGTTCCCACGCCCGCTGCTCCATCATGCTGCGTTGCAGCTCGGGCAGCAGATCCGCCGGGAGGTCGACCAGCACGTCGACCGGCTCGGCGTTGACCTCGACCCGGCGCAGCTGATCGCCCGGCAGCCCGTGGTCGGTCAGCTCCTGCACGGCGGCGGTGACCGAGAAGCGGGCCCGCAGCCGCACCAGCACGTGCGGTTCGGAGCCCTCGGTTTCCAGCTGCGTCCAGGAGCCGACCTGCGCGGTCGCGGAACTGTCGACGGTGCTGCTCGCGTTCACGCCCGGCACGCCCCAGCCGACGGTCAGGTCGCCGGGTCCGACGTCGCTCTCGCTGCTCGGAAGCGTGCCGGAGAGGCCCGCCGATCCCGTTCTGCTCTGCCCGTGCCCGGTCGTGATGTTTCGCTGCGCCCGCTTCAGGCTGTACGGCCCTTGGTTTTCGGAGTCGTAGCGGTGCAGCACCTCGACGTCGAAGTTCCGCAGCTGCACCCCGACCGCCACGCTGTGCTGCGGCGACACCGCGAACTCGTCCACCACCCTCGGGCGGCCGTCGGACAGGTCCGCCCAGAGCGATTTGCCGTGTCCGGGCGTGAACATCTGCTGCACGCCGCGGACGACGTTATGCGCCTTGCGCAGGCCCAGCGGCCGCGCCCAGTCGGCGCGCAGCACCTGGCGGACGGCGGTTTCTGCGGAGGAGAGCAGATCGGTGAGGCTCCACTCGATGATGCGGCTCTCCGCCTCGGCGGGCAGCCCCGCCAGCCTGCGGTAGCCTGCCCGCTCGTGCGGGCCGAAGGCCGTCGTCCGGGCCCGGTGCATCGCGTACTTGAGGATCAGCGTCCCGTCCGAGGTCTTCGTGTGCACCTGCGGTTCGCCGGTCACCGCGCTCTTCACGGTGCCGAGCAGGCCGACCGGCACCTCCTGGAGCCGCGCGGTGAACCGGCCTTCGGCGGGCCGCTCGAAGCGGGCCAGTCCGCTCGCGTCGAGCACGCCGGGCTCGTTGACCTCGGCGTGCGAGGTGGTCAGGCTCGTGCGCTGGCTGCCGCTGCCGCCGGCGCTCCCGGACTCGCCGACATCGCCGATCGGCGAGCCCTGGGTTTCGCTGAGATCCCCGGACACGCCGACGGTTCCGTTTGCGCTGTGCGTGATCCTGGCGTTCGCCCGGTGCCGGTAGCCGACCGCCGAGACCGCGCCCGGTTCGGTGCCGACGGTGGTGGCCGGGCCGGTCGGAACCACCTCGTAGGTCAGCGAAAGCCGCATCCACCGGCCGTTCTTGCGGACCAGTCCGGTGAACAGGTCGGTGCCGCCGTCAGCGAGCGCCTGCCGCTGCGTGTTGTTCAGCGCCGCTCCGGGCGCCAGCGCGCCGCGCAGCCGCTCCTCCAGGCCGGTCGTTTCGGCCACGTCCTGGCCGAGCTGGGACAGCAGGTCCAGCGCGTGCTGCAGCGGCCGGCCGCCGCTCGACCGCCAGCCGCTCACCAGGCCGGGGCCGATGCCGCTGCCGGTCACCGGCCGTTCCGGATCGCGGTGGTAGTCCGGCGGCCGGAAGCGGTTGCCCAGCACCACTTCCTCGTCGGTGTCGCGCAGCAGGCGCGCCAGTTCGGCGAGCGCGTCCGCGTCGCTCGCGTCGGCAGAGGTCCTCGCGTTCGGGTACTCCTCCAGCGCGCGATCCACCAGCCGCCGGTCGATCTCCGCGCCTTCCCGCCCCAGCTCGGCGGCCCGCCGCTGCACGGCACGGGCGGCGACCCGGCGGTCCAGCGGCAGGTCGCCGTCCGCCCAGGCGGTCAGCATCTCGCCCACCATCTCGGCCGGGACGGCGTCCACGACGAGTTCCATCCCGTTGGCGTAGAACTCGACGACCTGCTGCGCGGTGAGCACGAACTGGAACTTGCCCGGCACGGTCTCGGTGCCGATGGCGGCGGGCAGCACCCGGGCCGCCGCTGCCTCGCCCGCCGAGACCGCGATGTCCAGATCGGCTTCGAAGGTGAGCGCGTCGAGGTAGGGCGTGATGGCGTTCTCGTCGTCGCCGCCGGAGCGGCCGCGTTGGGAGGCCGTCCCGCTGGTGCGGCCGCCGGAGCCGCCGGCGTTCGAGTCCAGGCCCGCCAGCGCACCCGGGTCGGCGACCGAGGCCGTGCTCCCGTCCGCCCGGCCCGCGCGGAAGTCGTGTCCAGGCTGGGAGAGCGCCAGCGGGCCCGTGCCGACGCTTTCCAGCCGGTTCAGGACGCGCAGGCCGGTGGGCCGGGCCGTGATCAGCGCCCGGCCCCGCACCTGCCCGTGCGGATCCCGGGTTCGGATCAGCTGCCCGTCGGAGAGCCATTCGCCCGCGTGGGCGAGCGCCGTCGCGTTGCTGGTGTCCACCCAGGCCGCGGTGGTCGGCATCCGGGCGCGCACCGCGGCATCCAGGCCGCGGGCGTCGAGGTGCAGCAGGGACTGCATGCCGGTGAGCAGCTCCTGGAACTGCGCCTCGTCCGTTATCCGCACCGTGGGCCCGGCCTCGCGCGCACCGTCCTGGCGCACATCGGTCGGCGTGTAGATGTCCAGGACCTGATCGGCGATCTCCTTGCGCACCTGATCACCCGCCGCGTCGCGCACCGGGGCATCGCTGGCGTCCACCACGCTCACGGTGAGGGTCAGCGGCACCCGCCACAGCGAGCTGCCGCCGCGGTACTCCAGCCGGGAGCCCGCGTTCTGCGAGTAGCTGAACGAATCGGCCGCGCTGCTGCTGGGGCTGCGCCCCCAGATCATCCGGCCCAGCAGGGCGCTGGCCTCGCGGAGGCGGCTGCGCGCGACCTCCAGGCTGGTGCCGATCGCGGAGCTGGTCAGCAGCGCGCTGACCCGCTGGCTTCGGCCGACGCGGCCGATCTCCTCGGCGCGCTCGGCCGCCCACCGCGCCTCGACCTTCACCCAGCGCAGCTCCACCTGCCCGGATCTGCCGCGGGTCTCGACCGGAATCCGGAAGCCGTCCTGCATCGCCTCGGCGAGCCAGGTCTGCGCCTTCTCGGCGGTGAACTCGGCGAGGATCGCGTCCACGTCGCCGTACTGGCCCGCGGCGAGCGCGGAGCGCAGGAACTCGCGCGCCTCCGGCACGCCGGTCAGCTGGACCACCCGGTCGAGCAAGGTGGGGCCGCTGTCCTGCAGCTGGCCGGGATTCGGGCGGTGCGGCCGATCCGGCGGCGAGAGTCCTTTGTGGACCTGCGGTACTTCGCGCGTCGTCGTGAGCGGTGAGCCGTCGGCCGTGGTCTGCGCGTTGCCTTGCGCGTCGAGCACGAGTTCCTGCACCGTCGTGGTCGCGATCGCGCCGTCCTCGTCGTAGCGCAGGTCTTCGCGGCCGACCGGCAGCCCGTTGCGCGCCGCGTCCTGCACCGCCAGCTGCACGTATCCCTGGCCGGTGACCTGCGTGATCTCCGCCTGGGAGCGCCGCAGCGGGCTAGTGGGCTGCTCGACCTCGACCTCCGTGGTCACCCGCACCCGGTAGGTGTGCTTGGGCCGGAAGTCGAAGTCCTCCATCGTCATGAAGTGCCCGGTGCTGGTGTTCGTGCTGGCAGAGGCGCTGCGCCCGAACATGTAGCGGACGGCGGCGACCATCTTCGGGCCGAGCGACGACCCGACCTGGAAGCCCCTGGTCAGCGCGGTCGAGTCGGCCGCGGTGCGGTAGGCGGCCCCGATCTGGCCGTGGCCCAGCTCCTCCGCTGCCGCGTGCGTCGGCGCGGCCGCGTCCCAATGCACCTGGGACCGCAGCGTCACCTGGTGCGATGCTCCCCCGGGCTGGTGGACCTCGAAGCTGAAACCGCCCGGCTGCAAGGCGATTCCTGTGCGCTCCTGCCGCTGCACGTGGTACAGCACCTGCGTGCGGATCGAGCCGTCGTCGCGCAGGTCGGCGGGGAGCCGCGCCAGGACGGCGTCGACCACGCGGTTGGTGTCGTCCAAGCCCATCAGCCGGCCGGCGCGCAGCAGCTCCGCCTCGTCCCGCGTCGCGCCCTCGAAGACGACCGTTTCGCCGAGCGACTCCTGGTGGGCCGCGTTCAGCCACACCGGCAGCGGGCGATCCGCGGCCACCTCGGTGCTCGCGCCGGACTCGGCCCGGATCCAGAGCTTGACGTCCGTCAGGTCGTGCTGGAGGGCGTCCCCGCGGTGCTGGTCGGCGGACGCGACGTGGCCCAACTGCGCCACCGAGGCGCCGTGCGAGTTGTTGGTGCTCCACTTGCCCTGCGGGTCGGCGTCGAGCGTCTCGCCCGACACCAGGCTCACCGGCACCTTCCCGGACAGCACGATCTGCCGGCCGCCCGAAGCGGCGTTGCCCACCTCCGGCAGGCTCAGCAGCGTGGTCTGCCGCCTGCCCAGCTTGGCATCGGTGTCCACCTGGGTGGCCTCGCCGAAGGTGATGCCGACGGAGAACAGCTGCCCGTCCAGTGCGAGCGTCCGCCCGTTCTCGTTGAACAGGTCCGGGAACGCGGCCAGCAGCAGGTGGTTGAGCTCGGCCGGAGTCAGCCCGTCGACGCCCTGCTCGGCCAGCCACGCCACGACCTCCGACATGCCCGGCAGCTCCCGGTTCACCGGCGCGGCGTGCGCCAGCGCGACCTCCGACGGCTTGCCGCCGGGCGCGGTGGCCGGTGCACCGGGGCCCGCCGCGTTGGCGCCACGGCCCGGCACGCCCTCGTGCATCGCGCGCAGTCCCGCCTCGACCTGCGAGCGCATCTGATCCGGTGTCCCCGCAGCGGAAACGCGCACCTCACCCAGGCTCACCTGGCGCAGGGTGCCGGTGCCGTCGTTGAGCCAGGCCGGGGCGCGTACCTGGACCTCGCCCGGCGCCAGGTCCGGGTCGACCACGAGGTTGGCCGCCACGTCCGTGCCGGATTCGCCGTAGTGCACCAGCAAAGTGCCGTCGGGCTTGCCCGCGATCGCGACGGCGTCGGATTCCGCGGGCGTGGTGGTCGTGCTGGACTGGCGGCGGGCGATCTCCTCTTGGAGCAGCTGCTCCGATTCCTGGCGCGAACCCGTGCTTCCGGGCTCGGTCTGCACCGTGTGGGGAGCCGCCTGCCAGACATCGCCCGCTGCCGTCGCCTCGTCGCGGACCGTGGCGCGGCCGTGCGTGGCGTCGAACTCGCCGGGCGCGAGAACCGGGCTGGTGGCTAGTAGGTGCGCCATCGACTCCAGGAGGCGCTTCGCGCCGAGTTCCAGGGCCTCGGCCACGTTCGCCGTCGTGGTGGTGGAGATCCGGATCTCGGCCGGTGCGGTCTGGACGTAGCCGGCCGGGGTCAGCTCGAACCGGCCCGGTAGGACGTCGAACGTGGCGGCGGGGACGTCGTCGTCCAGGCTCAGCTTGACCTGGACCACCGCGCCGCCCGGAGCGTGCACGGTGAAGATCCCGGTGTTCTCGTCGAAGGCCCCGAGGCCGCGCTCGACCAGGCTCGCGAGCTGAGCGTTCGCGCCCTGGCGGGCGAGCTGCGGCGAGCGGACCGGGTCGGTCGGAGCCTCCGTCGGTTCCAGGCGGACCTGCTGCGCCTGCGCGACCGGGCCGAGTTCGCGCAGCGCGGGCCCCGCCTGGTTCGTCCCGGACGGCTGCGTCGCAGCGGGTTCGGCCTGCGCAGGTGTGGTCTGCGCGGCTGTGGTCTGCGCGGCTGTGTCGGGCGATCCTTCCGGGTCGGTGCCGGTTTCCTGGCTAGAAGTGTCCGGTGCTTCGGTCTCGCTGGATTCGGTGCTCCCGCTTTGTTCGCCGGTCTCGGCCCTGGGACTGTCCGGTGTGGACGATTGGCCGGGCTCCGCTGGGGCGCCGTTGTCCGGCTGCGCGACCTCGGACGTCGTCGTCTCCCGACTTCCCGGTGCCGAGGTGTCGGGTGAGCCCGTTTCGGCGGTTCCGGCCCCCGACGTCTCGGTGCCGGAGGTGCCTGCCTCGGGCGTTCCGGTGCTCGTGGTTTCCGACGCGCCAGCCGGGTTTCCCGCCTCCGTTTCGGCGGCCGGATCAGCTGTGTCCGGTGCTCCGGCGGAGTTACCCGTCTCGGCTTCGGGAGCCGGGCTTCCTGCCTCGGTTTCGTTGGCCGTGCTTCCGGTTTCTGACGTGCCAGGCTGGTTCCCGGTCTCCGTTGTTCCAGCCGGACCATCGTTCTCCGTTGTTCCAGCAGGATTTCCGGCATCCGGCGCACCGGCCGGGTTTTCGGTCTCCGGTGTTGTTGTGGTGTTGCCGCCTGCTTCCGGCGTGCCGGTCTCCGGCGTGCCGGTCTCTCGTGGACCGGTGGGCCGCGTTTCGGCGTCCGGCGATCCGGCTTCGGGACGGCTCGCTTCTGGGCTTTCCGCCGTGTTCTCGGAGCCCTGGCGGCCGGACTCGGTCCCACCTGAATCCGGCCGCCCGGCTTCCGGCGCTCCTGCTTCGGTGCTGCCGGTGTCCGGCCGCCCGGCCTCGGGAGTTCCTGCTTCGGAAGCTCCTGCTTCCGGGGTGCCCGACTGCGGGGTTCCGGCTTCCGGTGCCTGATTTCCCGATTCCGGTGCGGTTTCCGCGGAATTCTCGTTGCCCTCCCGGCCGCCGCCGTTCTCGCCATCGGCTCCGCCATCGGCCCCGGGCGTGGATGTGCCCGAACCTCCGTTACCCGAGCCGCCCGAGCCGCCCGAACCGGCCGAGCCGCCGCCCACAGCGCCGCCACCCGGGCGTGCCCCGCCAGCGCCCTGCCCCGCATTGGACCCACCGGAACCCGACGCACCACCCGACGCACCGCCGGAACCGCCACCTCCAGCACCTGCCGCCGGGCCAGCGGCATGAGTGCCGCCCATCGAACCGCTCCCGGTCGGAGCACCGGCGGCGGGGCCGTCACCGGCGGGCGTGACCGCCGGGGCACCGCCCGCGGCCTGGCCGCCCGCGGGCGATGTGGCCGGGTCGGCGATGAAGTTCGTCGTCAAGTGCGGAGATTGCCCGGTGCTGATCACGGACATCAGGTCGAACGCTTCGCCGACCTCGTGGAAGCCGCGCTCGCCGATGTGCTGCTCCCACAGCCCGCCGACCGCGCCGCCCAGCGCGGCCTGCCCGATGCCCTCCGCGGTGAGTCCCTCGGCCCCGAAGAGCCGGCTGGGCTTGTTCGCGAGGGCGCTCAGGTCCGTTGTCACGGCCGTGGCACCGACGAGCCCGGCCACGCCACCGGCCGCGCCGAGCGCCACGAATCCCGACGTCTTGCTGGCCAGCCCCAGCGGAGCACCGCCGAGGCTGGCGCCGACGAAGGCCGCCGCGGTGGAGCGCGGGTCGTAGGAGTACCGGCCGTCGGTCTCCAGCATGGTCTTGACCTGGGCGAACGCGTCCGCGCCGATGCCGAACTTGAGCGCGCTCTGCAGGCCGTAGCCCACCATCCGCTGCCGCAGGATGTTGCCGGTCGTGAACGCTTTGGTGCCCGTTCTGGTGGCCAACCCGCGTTCGAAGGTTCGGCGCACGGCGTCGTCGACCAGCCGCGCCTGCTCCCGGCTCAACGCCGACGCGAACGGCGCCGGCCGCCCTGCGAGCCTTGCCGCGAGCTGCTTCTCGACCGCCTGCCGCATGGCGGCGTTCTTCCGAACGCTCTTCGCCGCGGCCCTGCGCAGGGCTGGCGTGGTCCCGGCGCGGGCAGCGTCCATCGCCATGTCGCGCATGATCCGCCCGGACTGCTGGCGCGCGGCCGTTCGCGCGAGCTGCCTGCCGAGCGCTTTGCCGCCGGCGGTCTGCCCGACCCTGGTCGCCGCGCGTCCGGCCGCCGTCGTGCCCAGCCTGGCGAACGTCCGGCCGCCGAGCTGCGCCGCCGCGGTTCCGGCGCGCATCCCCAGCCTCCGCAGGGTCTGCTGGATGAAGATCGCGCCGACGCGCTGCAACGCCTTCTCGACGGCCACTCGGGTCGCGTTCCGCGCCACGATGATCGCCGGTGGCACGGTGACCATGGACGCACCCCAGGTGGGCACCGCCGCGATCATCGCCCGGACCAACTCATAGCACAGGAGCAACAGGCTGGCCTGGAAGGCACTTTTGGCCAGCACCACGCTGTTGTTGAACTTGAAGGCGCCTTGGGCGTACGAGCCGGCCGTGGTGACGTAGTCGTTGGCAGCCTGGGCGAGCTGCATGACGGCCATGTTCATCGCGGGCGCCGCCACGCCGCCGTTCCAGCCGGCGGTGACGTCCTCCGCGGCTTGCTGCGCCTGCCGGAGGAAGTCGACGGCGCGCTCCGCCTCCTCAACCCACGCCTTGCCCAGATCCGCCGACAGGTTCTCGTCGGCCTCCGGGTAATCACCGATCAACAGGCGGAAGACGGAGCTCAGCCGCGGGAGCACGATGGGCGAGTGGAACCAGGACCGCAGCCACTCGTTGAGCTCGTCGATGTACTTGTCCGCCCACTCGCCAAAGTCCACCACGCCCTGCGCGAACGCATCGAGCGCTCCCGAGGCCGCCTCGGCGCCCTTGTTGATGCCGCCCTCGACCCCGTCACCCAATGCGGACCTCCGCGACCGAACCGGATCGGGCCGTCATCACGTCTGGATGTTCCGGTGCTGATCGGCGAAGTAGTCGTCCACCGTGCCGTAGTTGCCCAGCGCCTCCATGCCGTTCTCCGCGATGATCTTCAGCTGGCCTGCCAGGTGCGCCCGGTTGTCGAACACCGCGTCGGAATCCGGGAAGTTCGCCTTCCCCTGCCGGCCGATGCGGTCACCGCCGAAGGTCTGCGGGTTGTCCATCAGCTTCCTGATGGCCGTTTTGCTCGCGTCCGACCCGCTCTGATAGGCCTCGCCGAGCGCGCCGAGCCGTCTCAGCATCGCCGCGACCGCTTCCGGGCCGCCGTTGACGTTCAGCGCATCTCCGCTCATGACTGCTCCTTCCGCTCCGCGTAGCGCTCCGCGTCGCTGCGCATCAGATCTTCGAAGTGGTCGTCTAGACCGAGGTCCTCGCGCGGCTGCTCGGCGCGGATTTCGGCCAGTTCAGGCGGCATCTGCTCGGAGATGATCCGCTGCACCCGCTCGGTGACCTGGGAAACCGCGTCCCGGCTCGCCTGCAGGATCATCGCGGTCAGCGCGGCGGCGTTGGGCTGCCGGAAGACTCGCGGATCGATCACCAGGTCGACGAGTTGGCCGCGCGGCCCGACCACGACCTTCACCATGCGGTCCGGCGACCACGCCACGCCGAGCTGGCTCATCATCCTCCGCTGGGTTTCCGGAATCCGATCGGTCGCCTGCTGCAGCTGTTCCAGCAGGTCCCGGTAGACCGGATTCACCGACATGGGCTCGAATTCCACCGCGGCACCCCGAATTCATCGCGTCGAAAACGTGGACAACTCGCGCAGTCGACCGGCTAACATCCCCGGCGTGTACGCGAAACGCAGCTTGCGAACGCTGCTCGCCGCTGCCGTTGGCAGTCTCGGCATCCTGCTGGTCGACCCGTCCGCCGCCCACGCGCAGCAGTGCGTCGGCACCGGCCAGGCGACGAGCCCGGTGCCGTGGGCCCAGCAGGTTCTGACCCCGGAACGGCTCTGGCCGCTGACATCCGGATCGAAGCAGCGGGTCGCCGTCGTCGGCACCGGCGTGTCGAGTCCGCTGCTGGACGGCGGGATCGCGGCGAGCGTCGACCTCAGCCCGCCGTCGCGGACCGCGGCGACCGGCAAGCCGGACTGCCTCGGCCTGGGCACCGCCGTCGCCGGGGTCATCGGCGCGAAGGAGACCAGCGAGCACGGATTCCACGGCGTGGCGCCGAAAACGCAGCTGCTGTCGGCGAAGGTGGTCGGCGACTCGTTCCCGCAGGGCTCGCAGCCGCACGACTCCGTGGCACCGGACACGCTCGCGGCCGGGATCAACTGGGCCGTTGACCAGGGCGCCACCATCATCACCGTGGCTGCGGTGTCCTATCAGGACAGTCTGGCGCTCCGGCAGGCGACGAACCGCGCTCTGGACGCCGACGTCGTGGTGATCGCGGCGGCCGGTCGCGCCGAGCAGAACGACCCGCCCGGCATCACCCCGTTTCCCGCTTCCTACGCCGGAGTTCTCTCGGTCGGGATGATCGGGGAGGACGGGATGGTGGCGGCCGACACGCACGCGCCGCGCGTCGACCTCGTCGCACCGGGCGCCGAGGTCACCGCCGCCTACCCGGACGGCGGGGTCGGCCCGGCCTCCGGCACCGAACTCGCCGCCGGCTACGTCGCCGGAACTGTCGCGCTGCTGCGGGACTACCGGCCGCAACTGTCCAATGAGGAGGTCGTGCAGCGCCTGGTGGCGACCGCTTCGCCGGCGCCGGAAGGCGTCGGCAGCAGGAACTACGGTCACGGGCTCATCAACCCGTACCAGGCGGCGGTGGCGAACCTGGTCGACGGGCACCCGACCAAGCTGGCACCGGCCGATCCCGGCCTGGCCGCAGCCGAGGAGCTGGCCCGGGAAGCGTCGTGGCAGCAGAGCAATTCCCTCGCCTACGGCCTGGCCGCGGCGGGCGTCTCGGCGGCCGTGGTGATGACCGCCGTGGTGGTCTTCGGGCCGCGCGGCCGACGCCGCCGCTGGCGCGCCGGGATCGCCGAAGCCCCGGTCGACCGCCCTGAGGACGAACTCCCGGAGCCCCCGGCCGACCTCTTCGACGACCGGCCGAAAACCACCGTCTGACACCAAGTTCTCTTCCTTTGACATCTGGCGCGCGGCGCGGATCGCGGCCCCGCGCGGGAGCGCAATTTCACGAGAAATTGCACCACCCTAGGGTGACCTCAACCCACGACGCTCCGTGACCACGCGGCCCCGTTTTCGCAGGACGTGCCAATTTCGCGAGAAATTGGCATTCACCCGGGTGAACGTCGAATTCTCGCGAAATTGCGCAGGCCCCGCCCGCGAACCTCCGGGTCAGGCGTTGAAGAGGTTGGACGCGCGGATGTCCGTTGCCATCATGTCGTCGCTGGCCTGCGTCGTCAGCTGACCGGTTCGCACCTGCGCGTCGCCGAGCGCGTTGGCCTGGACGTCCCACTTGGCTTCCGCCTCGTCGAACGCGTTCGCCGCCGCACCGTTCCAGTCGTCGGCGAGGATCGCCTTCGCCTTGGTCTTCAGGTCGTCGAACAGGGTCTTCATCTGGCCCGCGGCGGTCACCGTGTTCCCGCCGGTGTCGCTGATCGAGCCGAAGCCGTACTTGATCGTCATAGTTTCGCCCTTCCCTCAGGCAGAGGTCCTGAACCGCACTGGCATTGCGCTACCGACCGATTTCGGTTCACAGCCGGGAAAAGTTGCCCATCCCGGTGTCACCGCTGCCGTCCACGGCGTTGAGCAGCTGCTGGTAGTCGTCGTCCTGCTGGCCGATCATCTGCGTGGTTCCGGACACGCCCTGGGCCAGGTCGACGAGGATCTGCGACAGGTTCTGCCAGATCTGCTCGAATTCCTGCTGCTTGGAGACGGCGGCCGTCGATGCGCCACCCATCCACGCGGCGCCGGCGATGGACATGTAGTCCCCGCTGATCTGCCTGATCAGGCTGCTCGCGTTGTCGTACGTGTCGCCGATCGCGGTCTGCAGCTGCGTCGTCTGTTCCGGTGTTAGCTTGAGATCGGGCAACTCCGGTCACCTCTCCAGGTGGGCAGTGGTTTGCCCACAGGCTATTCCGGTGCGCTGCCAGATCCCGGATAGCCGGAAATCGCGGCCGCGAGAGCGATTTCGCTGGTCACACCCGCGATTGCGGGGCTGCGTGCGGGAGAACTACGGGAGCGCCGACGCGGTTTGCAGCGCGGCCGCCGGATCCAGCGTCGGGCCGGCCGGAATCCGCTGCACCAGCTCGGCGGGCATCGACACGGCGTTGGCCGGGCTGAAGCCGAGCACCTCCAGCACCGCCTCGGACGGGACCGGGAAGCGCAGGCCCAGGTCGGTGACGATGTGGTACGCCCCGGCCGGATCCGTCGCCGATGCCTTGGCCCGGACGACGACCACGCCACCGGCGGGAACCAGCACCCGGTCGGCCAGCTTGGTTCCTTCCGCGGTCTCGGCGCTGGTCGCGATGCCCGCCTCGAGCACTGCCGCGTCGCCGCCCAGCGAGATCTCCGGAGCGGTCGCGGCATCCAGCGTTCGCGCGCACAACGTGGCCCGGCGTTCGGCCGGCACCGGAGCGAGTTCCGGCACGTCGGCGGGCTTGGCCGACTCGCCACTCGGCGCGGACAGCGCGTTGGTGACCGGCGCCGAGTTCGCCACCGAAGGCGCGATCGCCGCCGGCTCCACCGGGTACTGCCCGCGCACGATGCGCACCTGGAGCTCGGTCAGCGGGGCCAGCCCGTCCGAACGCACCAGGTAGTACTGCTCCCGCTCCCCGATCGGGTGGTGGACCAGGTCGCCGATCCGGTGCCCGCTGAGCACTGTGGACGGTGCGCCGAAGTCGTCGACGGTGATCGGGGCGATGTCCTGCCCGGCCGGAAGCCCGTTCAGCCACGCCGTTCCGGCGTCGAGCACCACGGCCTGCGGCCCGAAGATGGCCCGGATGACCTGCTCCGGCTTGACCGTGTCGTCAGGGTTGCCGACGATCCGGTACCGGTGGTTGCGCCAGATCAGGTAGTTCATGTGGTCCTTGGCGTCCCGGGCCAGCACCGCCCGCTGCTCCAGCGGCAGCCCGCCCGCGAGCGAGCCGCCGACGAACAGGGTGCTGGTGGTGATCGCCCCACCAGCGGCGTTGCGCCCCGGCACCGAGCACATCGTCCACTCGTCCTTGAGCGCGAACTGGGCTTCCGGCAAGGAATCCGGCGCGCCCGGGATGCCGACCACCGCGCGGCGCGGCACGCCGGTCAGGCTCTTGCCCGACACCCGGTGCACCTTGACGTCCTTCTTCCCGGCGAGCAGCTTGGCGGAGGTGAAGTTGAGCGTGGGCTGCAAAGCGCCCTGCCGGTAGACGTAGCTCGCGCCGGTCTCGCGTTCGACGACCACCGATCCCTCGGCCTGCCAGGCGTTGCCGCCGACGCCGCTGAACACGCCGTAGACACCGAAACCGGCCGCGACCAGCACCGCGATCATCACGCCCGCGAACGCGGCGCCGACGCCGCGGCGCAGCGGCGTCAGCTCGGGATCGGTCTCGCGCACCACCAGCGCGGACACGACCCGCTGCATCATGAACTGGTACGCCTGCAGCTGGTCTCGACGATTAGCCACGGTTCAGCCCTGTCTCCCGAGTTCGAGCACGCCTCAACCAGCACCCCGACGCCATCGAAACGTCGAAGCCCCAGTCCTTCCCACCAGCCTTGGAACCGGCACCGCCGCGGGTTCTCAGAGGTCTTCTCGCGAGCTGGAGTTTCGCGGTTCGATTCCTCCGCTGGTCACGGGGCCGTGAGTCTTTTGGGCTCGTCCGCGATCTCGAAGGCGTGGGCGATGTGGTGGGCTGCGAGGACGATCCGCCCTGTCCGCTGCGG
>NZ_JBFAKG010000016.1:0-9977 GCF_040655595.1 Saccharopolyspora sp. NPDC050389 | reverse complement strand
CCGCGGTACGCGCATGCGGCGCCCGCGTGCCTCTGGGCCCTCTGCTGTTCTGGGTCGATTACCCCCCCCAAAAGACTCACGGCCCCGTACCTGCAGGAACGCCGCTCCAGATGCGGGACCACCTCTGAGGTTCCGCCGAACAAGACGACCACCGCCTCAACCGATAGAAGCCATGAGGCTTTGGACGTAGGTGAAGAAGCCGGTGATGTATGCCGCGTAGGGAATCAGCGCCAGGATAGCCAGGACGTCGGTCCAGTCCGCGATTCGGCCGAGGTGCGGCGACGGGTTCCGCCGCGCGTACACCACGCCCGCCGCCGCGACCAGCAGCGCGACAACAACCAGCGCCAGCAGGGAAAGTGCGAGGCCCAGGGCGCTTTCGAAACCTGCGATGAGCCGCCCGGCGAATCCGGCCGCCACCAGCAATCCGGCCACCAGCAGCGGAATTCGCTGGCGCGGGATCGGGAACAGCCGCGACCGCAGCAGCAGCGCAGCTGCGGCCAGCGCGAGCATGGTCAGGCGCGCAGCGCCGCCGTGTGCGAGCAGCGGCGGCACGCAGAACGCCGCCGTGACGGCCAGGCCCAGCAGGAGGCCGGTGAGGATCTCGTCAGTGCGGCGCGCCGCGGCGAACACCGTCGAGGTCGGCGCGGCGGGCTTGTCGGCGAGCATGTCGGCCGCGCGCTGCGGGAGTTCCGGCACCGGCAGCCGCCCGAGCCGGATCGCCAGCAGCGGATATCCCGGCAGCAAAGCGATTCCCGCGGTCAGCACCACTGCCGCCGCCGCGTCCGCGCCGAGCCAGCCGCCGAGCGCGGCGCCCAGCGTGCCGAGCAGCCCGATCGCGATCGCGGCCACGAACACGCGGGCTTCGGCGGCGACACCGACGTAACCGGAGATGCCGAACACCAGCAACGACACCGTGCCGACCAGCAGCTGCGCGCTGCCGAACTGCAACAGCCCGACGTGCGCGGGCGCCGTGATCAGCAAACCGCCCAAAAAGGCATACGGCAGGCCACATCCGGCGAACAGCGCACCAGCTCGCGCGTCCGGAACCGCACGCGCGACGACGATGCCGAGCACGGTCAGCACCACCGCGGCGGCCAGCATGACCAGCCCCGGAGCCAGCCAAGGCCCCTGGAACAGCAACGTGATCAGAGTGCCGCCGAGCAACAGCGAACCGGCGACGACCAAACCGCACCGCCGGGTCGCCGCCCGGCCCCAGCTTCGTCCATTTCGCCTAGCGCCGCTGGCAATTGTTTCCACCAGATCGTCGTATTCGATTTCCGGCCATTCGGACTGACCGGGAACCAAATGGAGCACTTCGCCGTCGCGAATTTCCTGCGCACCCAGTGTTTGCCGCGGATCCAGCCGTTCTCCGGTCGGGCGGCGCAACGCCCAACCACCGTGCCGCTCACCGGCATCCGCCGCGTCGTCCCCGGCGTGGCGCAGGATATAGGGCAGCAGCTCCGCGACTGTGACATCCTCGGGCAGCGCGACATCGATTCCGCGCTTCGGCGTGGATATCGTGACTTTCGCCAGAGTGGTGCCCAATGTGGACGACATGGCGCTCCTCCGGGAGAGGCGTGAACTCGGAAATCGCTAGGAGTGTCTCATCAATGATCTGCTCGGCGGTGTCGATAACGTAACCTCGGACGCCGCGGCGGTCCGGGATCTCCGTCTAATGTATGTCCAAACGCACCACGCTGGGGCCGCCGTTGGCGAGGTGACCCAGCGGAACGTCGGAGCAGCGTAGCAATTCGGATCGCGGCAGCGGGATGGCGAGATCATGCCCGCGCCGCAGGCGATCTGGAGGTCTCGGTTTTGGGAACGATCATCGTCCGGCGGCCGTTGCGGCGGCCCGCACCGGACCTGCCCTCCGGCGAGCTGGTGCTCGACCCGCCGCCGGAGAATCCGCCGCCGCCCGGCCGGAACTGGACGCGGGTGCTGATGGTGCTGCCGATGATGGCCGGCATGGCGGGCATGGCGCTGCTGATCGGGGCCGGCCGCTCGGGGCCGCTGATGTACGTCGCGGGCGGGCTCTACGGCGCGGCGATGCTCGGCATGATCGGTTTCCAGGTGATGAGCCAGGTCGGCCAGGGCGCCAGCAAGCAGGAGATGATCGCCGAGCGCCGCCGGTACATGCGGCGGTTGAGCCAGTTGCGCGCGCAGGTGCGCGAAACGGTCGAACGCCAGCGGCAGGCGATGTTCTACCGGCATCCCAATCCCGACCAGCTGTGGTCCACTGCGCACAGCGCCCGATTGTGGGAGCGCCGCCCGAACGACTGGGATTACACGGTCGTCCGGATGGGGCTGGGCCCGCAGGAGCTGGCGACCCGCCTGGTGCCGCCGGAAACCCGGCCGGTCGACGAGCTCGAACCGCTGTGCGCGATGGCGCTGCGGAAGTTCGTCACCACCTACTCGACGGTGCCCGACCTGCCGGTCGCGGTGGCGTTGCGCGGTTTCTCCCAGATCTACGTCACCGGCGACCGCGAGGCCAAGCGCGCGTTCGCCCGCGCGGTGGTCGCGCAGCTGGGCACCTTCCACGCGCCCAGCAACGTGCTCACCGGGTTCTGCATCGCCCCCGGCGAGCGCGACGCGTGGGACTGGGCGAAGTGGCTGCCGCACGCGCTGCACCCGACCAAGACCGACGCGGTCGGCCAGATCCGGCTGGTGGCGCCGAGCGTCACCGCGCTGGAGGCGATGCTCGACGACGTGCTCGCCAACCGGCCCCGCTTCAACCCGGGTTCGATGCCGATCGAAGGCGCCGCGCACCTGGTGGTCTTCCTCGACGGCGGCGACACCTCCGGCTCCGAACACCTGATGATCGAGGGCGGCGTCGAAGGCGTCACCCTGATCAACCTGGCCACCGACCCGCCGCGGGTGCTGGACGCCACCACGCTGGTCCTCGACATCGCCGCGGACGGCAGGCTGACCAGCCGCACCATGGACGGCACCGGATCCGTCGGCCGCGCCGACTCGTTCGACCTCGAAGGCATGCAGGGCCTGGTGCGATCCCTCGCGCCGATGCGGCTTTCCGCGCTGTCCAGCGGCGACCAGCCGCTGTCCGGCTCGCTGGAACTCACCGACCTGCTGGGGCTGGGCGACCCGTACGAGTTCGAGCCGGCGAAGAACTGGACGGCCCGGTCCAACCGGGACAAGCTGCGGGTGCCGATCGGCATCACCGCCGACGGCCGCCCGATGGAGCTGGACCTCAAGGAATCCGCCCAGGACGGCATGGGCCCGCACGGCCTGCTGGTGGGCGCCACCGGTTCCGGCAAGTCGGAGCTGCTGCGCACGCTGGTGCTGGCGCTCGCGGTCACCCACGACTCGGAAATCCTCAACTTCGTGCTGGTCGACTTCAAGGGCGGCGCGACGTTCACCAAACTCGACCGGCTACCGCACACCAGCGCGGTGATCACCAACCTCGCCGACGAGCTGCACCTCGTGGACCGGATGCTCGACGCGATCCAGGGCGAGCTGATGCGGCGGCAGGAGCTGCTGCGCAAGGCCGGCGACTACGCCTCCCAGCGCGACTACGAGCGGGCCCGCACCGCCGGGGCGCCGCTGGAGCCGCTGCCGTCGCTGCTGGTCATCGTCGACGAGTTCTCCGAACTGCTCACCGCCCGGCCGGACTTCATCGACATGTTCGTCCAGATCGGACGCGTCGGCCGCTCGCTGGGCGTGCACCTGCTGCTGGCCTCGCAGCGCCTGGAGGAAGGCAAGCTGCGCGGCCTGGACTCGCACCTGTCCTACCGGGTCGGCCTGCGCACCTTCTCGGCGATGGAAAGCCGCGTCGTGCTCGGCGCGCCCGACGCCTACGAGCTGCCGCGCTCGCCCGGCAACGGCTTCCTGCGCTCCGGCACAGAGGAACTGCTGCGGTTCAAGGCCGCCTACGTCTCCGGCCTGCACCAGCGCGGCGTGGCCAGGCGCACCGACGGCGAGGGCCGGCAGATCGACCCGGTGCAGGACTACTCCACCCGCTACCTGCGCCCCCGCGTCACCGAGGAGCTGCCTGCGGAGACCACCGAGACCGAGCAGGTCGGCGACACCCTGCTCGACGTGCTGGTGGATCGCCTGGAGGGGCAGGGCAAGGCGGCGCACCAGGTCTGGCTGCCGCCGCTGGACGAACCGCCCACCCTGGACCAGCTGCTCGGACCGCTGGTCACCGATCCCGAGCGCGGCCTGACCACCGGTAAGGAGGAGCTGCGCGGCAAGCTGCGCGCCGCGGCCGGCGTCATCGACCGGCCCTTCGACCAGCGCCGCGACCTGTGCTGGCTGGACCTCGCGGGCGCGGGCGGCAACGTGGTGGTCGTCGGCGGCCCGCACAGCGGCAAGAGCACCGTGATCCGCGGCATCATGGGCAGCCTCGCGCTCACCCACACGCCGGACGAGGTGCAGTTCGTCTGCCTGGACTTCGGCGGCGGCGGGCTCACCGGCATGCGCGACCTGGCGCACATCGGCAGCGTCGCGACGCGGCGCGAGACCAACCAGGTGCGCCGCAGCATCGCCGAGGCCCTCGCGCTGCTGGCCGAACGCGAGGCCCGGTTCGCCGAGCACGGCATCGACGGCATGGGCACCTACCGGCGGCTGCTGCGCGAGGGCCGGTTCCCGGAGGACCGCTTCGGCGACCTGTTCCTGGTTGTGGACGGCTGGATGACGCTGCGCAGCGACTTCGAGAACCTGGAGCCCGCCGTCACGCAGCTGGTGAACCGGGGCCTGGCGTACGGCATCCACGTCATCGGCAGCTGCAACCGGTGGATGGACCTGCGGATGAACATGCGCGACGTGTTCGGCAGCCGCATCGAGCTGAAGCTGGGCGACGCGGTGGATTCCATGCTCGGCAGGCGGGAAGCGGCAAGCGTTCCCGAGCAGTCGCCGGGGCGCGGGCTCTCGCCCGACGCCGGGCAGTTCCTGGCGGCGGTGCCGCGGGTCGACGACAGGTCCACCGCCGAAGAACTCTCCGCCGGGGTGCGGCACTTCGTCGACTCGGTCAACGAGGCGTGGCCCGGCCGGCGGGCTTCCGGCGTCCGGCTGCTGCCCGCCGAGCTGCCCTACGCGGCGCTGCCCGAGGCCGAGATCGCCTCGCCGCGCGGCATCGCGGTCGGCATCTCCGAGGCCGATCTGCAGCCGGTGCACCTGAACTTCGAGGTGGAACCGCACCTGATGCTCTTCGGCGACGTGGAGTCCGGCAAGAGCACGTTCCTGCGGTCGCTGGCGCGCAGCATCATGACCCGCTACAGCCCGGAGCAGGCGCAGATCGCGGTCGTCGACTTCCGCCGCAGCCTGCTCGGCGTGGTGCCCGACGAGTACCTGGTCGGCTACGCCAGCGCGGCCAACGGCACCAAGGAAATGGTGCAGCTGACCATCCAGGCGATGCAGAAACGCCTGCCCGGCCCCGACATCACGCCCGAGCAGCTGCGCACCCGCAGCTGGTGGCAGGGCCCGGAGCTGTTCATGCTGATCGACGACTACGACCTGGTGGCGCCGAACCCGCACGACAACCCGTTCACGAAGCTGCTGGACTTCATGACGCAGGGCCGCGACATCGGCCTGCACCTGGTGCTGACGCGCCGGGTCGGCGGCGTGGCCCGGGCGGTGTTCGACCCGGTGATCTCCCGCGTCCGCGACCTCGCCTCGCCGGGCGTCCTGATGTCCGGCAATCCGGAGGAAGGCCCGGTGTTCGGCAAGCTCAAGCCGGAACCGCTGCCGCCGGGCCGCGGTTGGCTGGTCACCCGCGCCCGCGGCCAGGAACTCGTCCAATTCGCCAACCTCCCACCGGAGCACTGATCGGCGAAGCCGCGTTCACCCGGAGAGGGCGCAATTTCGCGAGAAATTGCGCCAACGCCGGGTGACGGCGCCCATGGCACTCCGTGACCGCCGCCCGGCGTTTGCGCAGGTGGTGCCAATTTCACGAGAAATTGACCGTCACCCGGGTGAACGCCAAATTCTCGTGAAATTGCGCCCGCCTGGCGTTTTCCGGGCGGGGGTTGACACCGGGTGGTTTGTTGAGGAGAGCGGGGTTCTCCGCCCCGCGCGCGACGAAGGGGACGACATGGCGGTTCCAGATCCGGACGGCCGCGGAAGCGGACCAAGCTGGCCCACCAGCGGCGAAAACCTCAAAGCCGACCCCAGTTCGCTGCGCGGTTACGGCACGAACGTCGCGACC
The DNA here is from genome assembly GCF_040655595.1 of Saccharopolyspora sp. NPDC050389. NCBI lineage: Bacteria > Bacillati > Actinomycetota > Actinomycetes > Pseudonocardiales > Pseudonocardiaceae > Saccharopolyspora > Saccharopolyspora sp. NPDC050389. Next base: position 3,817 of record NZ_JBFAKG010000016.1, on the reverse strand, counting down.
ATCGGCAAGAACCTGCAGTCCGACACCATGGGCGGCGCCATGGGGATCAACGGCGGCGGCGACGACATCTCCATCAGCACCGGCGGCTTCCCGGAAGGCTCGCAGGCGGACCAGCTGACGGCCCGCAACGCCCAGGAGATGATGCGGTTCCTGCAGGACATCCGGCAGAACCACCTGGCGATCTCGTCGGTGGCGCACATCTGCGCCGACCTGTACGAGGACACCGACGCCGCCAACGGCGTGCGGCTCTCCGGCGTCGAGTGGGCGTTCAACGAACCCGGCGCGGAACGCCCGCCCGGCGCGCCTCCGTACCTCAAGGAGACGATCGCCGACAACATGGCCGACCAGCCCAAGGGCCTCGGCAAGGGCGAGGGCGAGGAGCTGACCGGCACGCACCACTTCTCCGGCGGCGTCGTCTACATGTACAAGTCCAAGGACGGCAGCACCCGCAGCGTGGTGCAGACCGAGAACGGCATCACCGAGACCGGCTACGGCAAGAACGGCACCGAGACCTACAGCTCGACGTCCAAGCCGAGCGGCGCGATGATCACCAAGACCTACGACGACAAGGGCAAGGTCGTCAGCACCACCAGCCGGACCGTCAAGAGCAATCCCATCGCCGGTGGTCGGGACGAGGTCACCACCGTCCGCACCAAGAACGCCGGCAAAGAGGCGACCGTCGCCGAAGAGCACAAGGTCACCAAGAAGTACAAGGACGGCACCGAATCCCGGTACTACTACACGGAAGAAGACGGCAAGCGCAGCGACGAGCGCTACGTCGGCCGGCAGCCGAAGAAGGTCACGCCGGAGGACTGGGCCGACGAGGCGCGCCGCAACATGAAGGAAAACCGCCGGATGGCCGGGGGGATGTGATTCGGATGGCCGGACCCGCTGACGACTACTACGGCTACAACTACGACTCGCTGGAGAACTACTCGACCGGCGGCGGCGCCGGGCCCATCGGCCCGGACGAGCTCTACTACAGCGGCCAGACCAACACCGGCAAGGACTACACGCCGGGCCCGGATTCGAAGGCCGCGCAGGGCACGACGATCGCGGAGATCCGCCGGCAGATCATGGGCGAACAGCCCGGCACCGCCGACGAGCGCGGCGACCAGTTCGCCAACGTGGCGACGATGCTGTCGAACGTGCAGACCCAGGTGCGCACCCAGACCGATGCCCTGAAGGCGGAGTGGGACTCCCCGGCGGCCAAGGACGCGTTCCTGAGCAAGGTCGGCCAAACCCTGGCGTACCTGGCGGTCTGGGAGAACGCGGCGACCCGCACGGCGAGCGGGCTGCACGGGCTCGCCGCGGCAATGCGCGAAGCGCAGGAGGACATGCGCGCGCTGTGGACGGAGTACAAGCAGGACCTGCGCGACGTCGACACCAGCTTCCGCGAGCAGGTGTCGGTGGAGGGCTACAGCAGCGGCGCGTGGGATGAGGCGAAGCAGGAGTCGCACGAGAAGTACAACCAGAAGGCCCGGGAGCTGGCCAGCCGGACGGCCGACAGCTACGCCCCGTACATCACCAAGCTGGCGCTTGGGCGGGCGATGAAGGTCGACCCGCTGAACGCGATCCAGCACCCGGGCGCGCTCGGCATCACGCCGCCGAAGCTCCCCGCAGCTCCGGGCGGCCCGCCCGGAGCGCCCGGCGGCATGGCGCCTCCCGACGGGGCTCCCGGCGCACCGGGTGGCATGGCGCCGCCCGACGGAGCACCGAACGGAATGGCGCCTCCAGGTGACGGTCCTGGCGCGCCTGTCGGCGCACCACCGCCCGCTGCAGCGCCACCCGGCGCACCGAAGGGATCGGCGCCACCTGTCCAAGGCCCCGGAGCGCCCCGAGGCACAGCGCCGCCGAACGGTGCACCAGGCGAAGCGCCGCCCGGCCGAGCACCCGGAACACCGCCGGGCACGGCACCTCCCGGCCAGCCACCAGGCGGAACACTCCCGCCCGGCCCAGCACCTGGAATGCCGGGCGGCACCGCGCCTCCCGGCAAAACCCCGGGCGGCCCGGCGCCAGGATCCCCGCCGTCGCTTCCCGGCGGCGGTGGAGCGCCTGACGGCATCGCGCCGCCTGGGCTGGCCCCGCCGGGCGTGCCGGGCACCGGGCCCGGCATCGGCGCCCCGTCGCCAGGTGCGCCGGTTGGCACGCCGACGCCCGGCACGCCTGGCGTGACGGCGCCGGGCGATGCCGCACCCGGCAGGCTGCCCGGCACGATCGGCGGCAACACGGGCGTGCCGGGAGTCGGCGCGCCGGCCGCACCGGGCACCGGCACGCCGCCGGGAACGATGACTCCACCGCCACCGGGCGGCTCGGGGGCGCAACCGCCGAAGCAGCAGCAGGGCAAGATTCTCGGCGGCCCGCGCCTCGGAAACCACGGCATGGCAACGCCTTCCGACCCCGAGGCCGGCACTATCCGGCCGCCGGCGGGGCAGAACGCGGCGCCTCCGGGTGCACCGGGCTCGCCCGGTTCCCGGCCCGAAGGCCGGCCTGCAATGGGTTCGCGGGCGGAGGTGCCCGAAGCGTTCCTCCCGCCGCCGAACGCGGCGCCTTCGGTGCTCGGCGGCGAGCAGCGGCGAACTCGCCCGGGCAGCAAGGAGGAGTCGCCGGACCGCCACTCCGGCAGGAGCGACGTTCCGCCACCGGTGCTGAGCAACCCGCATCGGACCGGACCGTTGAAGACGTTCACCGAACGCCGAGCCCAGCGAAAGCGCGAACGCGAGAAGAAGCTGCAGCAGCAGCCGACATCGGAGTTCGCGGTCGACCTGCCGCTGAGCACCGCGCCGGTCCTGGAAGCCAGGACCACACCGGAAGTCGACGTGCAGGCGGAGCTCGGTGCCCAGGTGCCGGCCGCGCTGCGCAACCGGCCTGCGGTGGTCGCGGCGCACGAGCCTGCGGATGTCGGCGCCGACCGCGCGGCCCGGCGCACCAGGCCCGCGGAATCGCCGGCGGATCAGGACGTCTGGGACGTGGAAACTCCGGGCGGCCCGGTGGTGAACGGCGAAGCCGAGTACCGCTACCGCCCGGAACCGGAGCCAACCCTCAACGGCAAGTCCTGATCCTTGCGTTGAACGGGTGTTTGGCCAGGTGAACGCCCGTGAGTACTTTGTGCTGCCATAGCAGCACAAAGTACTCACGGGCCCCCGCAAGCGCCTGCGCTCCCGCGCCGAGCGGCGGTAGCCTCGGCCCTTATGAGCTGGCTGCCCGACGACTTCGTCCACCCCGTCCACGTGCCCGTGCCCAACACCGCGCTTCACCTGCGGCCGATCCGGGAGGCGGACGCCGCGCTCGACTACCCCGCCGTGACGGGCTCCCGGGAGCGCTTGTGGGAGATCTTCGGTCCGGCCTGGTCATGGCCCAGGGAGACGATGACCTATGAAGAGAACCGCGCCGACTTGCTGCGGCACGAGAAGGAGATAGCCGCGCACCAGTCGTTCAACTACGCGCTGCTGGACGAGGAGGAGACGGCGATCCTCGGCTGCGTCTACATCGATCCGCCCGAGCGCGCCGGCTCCGACGGCGAGGTCGCCTGGTGGGTCGTGGACGACCTCGCCGGCGGCGACGTGGAGCGCGCGTTTGACGCGCTGGTTCCGCAGTGGATCGCCGCCGACTGGCCCTTCCAGCAGCCCCGTTATCTGGGCCGCGACATCACCTGGCAGGACTGGCTCGCGCTGCCGCGCGCCTCGTGACACGCCCGTGTGCACTTTGTGCTGCTACAGAGACTGTTTCCAAACTCGTCCTGCATAGCGGTGCGGGTGGCGGAACCTCAGAGGCCTTCTCGCTGTGGGATCCCCGACATCATGAATGCCAATTCACC
>NZ_JBFAKG010000015.1:0-144931 GCF_040655595.1 Saccharopolyspora sp. NPDC050389 | reverse complement strand
GCTCCGGTAAGAACCGGAGCGAACACTCACGAGGACTGGGGCCCCTACCAGGTGTCGCCGCCGCGCCAGTCGCGGTTAGCCTGCCGCGGCGCGACCTGCGCGGCGGCCGAAGAACGTCCCGTCGCCGAGCGACGTGCCGCTCACGTAGCCTCCGCCGTGGATCCCGGAACTCGCCCGCCCCGCCGCGAAAAGCCCCGCGATCGGGTTGCCGGAGACGTCGAGCACCGCACCGTCCACTGTGGTGTGCAGGCCGCCGAGCGTGAACCCGGCGATGCCCGTGCCCGGCGGCGCCGCGTCGCCGCCTCCCGGGTTGAACCCGAGCGCCGGGTTCACCGCCGCGAACGGCGGTTTGAGCTCGCGCAGCCACGCCGGGTTCTTGTGGAAGTGGGGATCGTCGCCCTCGACGGCGTGCCTGTTGTACGTCGCCACGGTCGTTTCGAGCGCACCTGCCGGCATGCCGAGCTCTTCTTCCAGCTCGGCGAGGGTTTCGGCGACGTGCTGCGGCCGCACGCCCCAAAGGTCGCGCTCTGGAATGGCGTCGTAGCCCGCCTCGTCGATGATCACCCACCACGGCGACGGGTGGTGCAGCGCGGCGTGGCTGAACATGCCCGGGTACACGTCCTCGTTGATGAACCGCTGGCCCAGCGCGTTGACGAGCATGCCGCGGCAGACCATCGCCGGCAGCGCGGTCAGCGCCGCCTCCACCTGCGCCATCCTCCGGGTGGCCGCGCCGAGGGCGGCGGCCATCCGGATCCCGCTGCCGTCGTCGAGGCCGTCGCTGACCTTGCCGTGCCCGAGCAGCACCGGCGCGTGGTCGGCGAGCATCTCCTCGTCGTCCACGAAGCCGCCGGTGGTGAGCACGACGCCGCGACGGGCGCGGTAGTGGACGGTCTTGCCGTACTTGGTCGCCGCCACCCCGGCGACCCGCCCGGACTCGTCGACGACGAGCGCGGTGGCGAGCGTGTCTGCGTGCGTCCGTGCCCCGGCCTCGTGCGCGGCCGACGCGAGGCGCTCCATGATCAGCCATCCGCCGAAGTTCTCCGCGGCGGGCCGGTGGCCGCGCGGGACCGGCCGCGCGATGGTGTTGTAGGGCCAGGCGTTCTCCCCCAGCCACATCAGGCCGTCGCGGGTCGGCGGCATCCAGCTCGGGGCGTCGTACATCGACTCCTCGAAGGTCAGCCCGCGGGCGCAGAACCACTCGAAGTGCTCGACGCTCTCGTCGCAGTACAGCCGCAGCTTCTCCGCGTCGGCGTGCGGGCCGAGGGCTGCTTCGAGGTAGGCGAACATCTCGTCCGGCGTGTCGTCGAAACCGCACGCCCGCTGGACACGCGTTCCGCCGCCGAGGTACAGCTCGCCGCCGGACAGTGCCGAGGACCCGCCCGGGCCCCCGGCGCGTTCCAGGGCGATGACGTCGGCACCGGCGGACGCCGCCTCGAAGGCGGCCGCCGCGCCGGCACATCCGAAGCCGACGACGAGGACGTCGGCTTCGTGGTCGAACGCTCCTACCTGCGACAGCGGCACCGGGTGCACCGGCCGGGAGCTCATCGGCCGCTCACCGTTCCTGGCTGAACGCCGCGAGCGGTTCGGAACCGGACCAGTCGTGGCCCCAGTAGCTGTCCGCGGTGATCTCCTCGGCCGTGTAGTACGTCTCGTCGACGAGCAAGCCGTCGCAGCCGTACTCGATGTCCCAGCCGCCGGGCGCGCGGACGTAGAACGAGATCGCCTTGTCGTTGGTGTGCCTGCCCAAGGTCGACGACAGCGAGAAGCCGCGGCGGTTGACCTCGTCGAGGGCCCGGCCCACGGTGTCGATCTCCTCGACCTCGACCATCAGGTGCACCAGGCCCGGCGGCTCGCCGTGCGGGGCCGGGCACACCGCGAGGCTGTGGTGGCGCTGGTTCACGCCCATGAACCGCACCCGGCGCGGCGGGGCGTCCGGCGCTCCCCCGCCGAGGCGGATCGCTCCGCGCGGCAGGAAGCCCAGCACCTCGGTGTAGAACTCGACCGTCTCCTGTGGACACGTGGTGGGCAGCACCACGTGTCCCATGCCCTGATCGCCGGTGACGAACCGGTGGGCGTGTTTGGTGGCGACCGGGCTGTGGTCGAGCACCGGCCCGAAGAACACCTCGACGGGCGTGCCGGTCGGGTCCTCGAAGGTGATCGCTGCCTCGACGCGGCGCTCATCGCATTCGGCCTGCGACAGCGCCTTGATCGCAGTGCCGGCCGCCTCCACGGCGCGGCCGACGGCCGCGAGCCCGAACTGGTCGCGCACCTCCCAGCCCACGGCGAGCACCTCGTCGGTGTCGCCGGGCAGCACGATCAGCCGGGCGGCCCGCTCGTCCATGCGCAGGTAGAGCCCGTCGGGGTTCGGGCCGGTGGTCTCCTGGAGCCCCAGGGCCTCGACCGTGAGCTCGCGCCAGCGGTCGATGTCCTGGGTCTGCACCGTGAGGTATCCGAGACCGCGGATCTGGGGCATGTGCGTTCTTCCTATCTCTGTGCGGCGGGATCGTGGCGGGCGGTCAGATCATCGAGCGCATCGGGCCCGGCGGCGGCTCGATGTCGAGTTCGGTCAGCGCGGACACGTGGAAGACGGCGCCCGGGACGTGGATGGCGTGCACCATGCCCATGTGGCCGTCGCGCCAGAAGCGCTGGATCGGGTTGTCCATGCGCAGGCCGTTGCCGCCGGAGCGGGCCACGATCTCGTCCATCGCGCGGACGGCGCGCCACGCCGCGGCGACCTGGGTGCGCCGGCTGACCGCCCGCTCCCCGAAGCCGATCTCCTCGCCCGCCGCCACCTTGTCGTAGATCCGGGACACGTTGTCGAGCATCGCGACGCGGGAGGCGTGGATCTCGGCCGCCGCCTCGCTGATCGCGAACAGCACGTAGGGATCGTCCTTGATCTTGGTGCCGGTGATCTGCACGCGCTTCTGCTGGTAGGCCATGTGGTGCGCGAGGGCGCCCTCGCAGATGCCGATCACCGCGGAGGTGATGCCCAGCGGGAAGGCCGTGGTGAACGGGACGTGGTAGGTCGGGTTGTCCAGCCCGGCGTCCCTGGGCGCCGACCCGTCGAGCATCGTGCTGAACGGGATCACCCGGTACGACGGGACGAACGCGTCCTCGACGATGACGTCCTTGCTGCCGGTGCCGCGCAGGCCCACGACGTCCCAGGAGTCCTCGACGATCTCGTAGTCGGACCGCGGCAGGATCACGTGGTAGGACACCGGCGGCTGGGCCACGTTGCCCTCCTCATCGCCCATGAAGGCGCCGAGGAAGATCCAGTCGCAGTGGTCGGTCCCGGAGGAGAACTGCCAGCGCCCGTTGAAGATGTAACCGCCGTCGACCGGCTTGAGCACGCCCAGCGGGGCGTACGGCGAGGCGATCCACGTGTCGGTGCTCTCGCCCCAGATCTCCTCCTGCACCCGCGGGTCGGCCATCGCCATCTCCCAGGGGTGGACGCCGACGATGCCGGCGACCCAGCCGGTGGAGCCGTCGTAGCTCGCGACCTTCATCACCGTCTCGGCGAACTCGGCCGGATGCGCCTCGGCGCCGCCGTAACGGGCGGGCTGCAGCATCTTGATCACGCCGGTCTCGCGGAGCACCTTGGCCGCTCGGTCGTCGAGCCTGCCGAGCCGCTCGTTCGAGGCGGCGGCCGCGGCGATCTCCTCGGCGCGCTCCTCGACCGCCGTCAGAACCGGGTTGGACATCAGCTGGTCCTCGCTTCGGTGTCGGCGCCGCGACCGGCGAGGCCCACGGCGAGTTCGATCAGCTGGTCCTCCTGGCCGCCGATCAGCTTGCGCTTGCCCGCCTCGACGAGGATCTCGGCGCCGGAGACGCCGTACTTCTTCGCGGCCCGGTCGGCGTGCTTGAGGAAGCTGGAGTAGACGCCGGCGTAGCCCATGGTCAGCGAGAGCCGGTCCAGCAGGCACTCGCCGTCCATCACGGGCCGGACCACGTCCTCGGCGGCGTCGATGATCTTCAGGGTGTCGACGCCCGTCCGGATGCCGAGCTTCTCCGCAACCGCGACGAACGCCTCGACCGGCGTGTTCCCGGCGCCCGCGCCGAAGCGCCGGGTGGAGCCGTCCACCTGGGTCGCCCCGGCGCGCACGGCGAGCACGGAGTTCGCCACCCCGAGGCCCAGGTTCTCGTGGCCGTGGAAGCCGACCTGCGCGTCGTCGCCGAGTTCGGCGACCAGCGCCGCGATCCGCTCGCTGGTGTCTTCGAGCACGAGTGCGCCCGCGGAGTCCACGACGTAGACGCACTGGCAGCCCGCATCGGCCATGATCCGGGCCTGCTGCGCGAGGACTTCCGGAGGTTGGCTGTGGGACATCATCAGGAAGCCCACCGTCTCCAGGCCCAGCTCGCGGGCGAGCCCGAAGTGCTGCACGGAGACGTCCGCCTCCGTGCAGTGCGTGGCGATCCGGCAGATGGCGGCCCCGTTGTCGGCCGCCGCCCGGATGTCGTCCTTCACCCCGACGCCAGGGAGCATCAGGAAGGCGATCTTGGCGCGCTTCGCCGTGGCCACCGCGGTCTTGATCAGCTCCTGTTCGGGCGTGTGGCTGAAGCCGTAGTTGAACGACGAGCCGCCGAGGCCGTCGCCGTGGGTCACCTCGATGACCGGGACACCGGCGCCGTCGAGGGCGGCCACGATATCCCGCACGTGTTCGGCGGTGAACTGGTGCTGCTTGGCGTGCGATCCGTCGCGCAGCGAGGAATCGGTGATCCTGATGTCGAGATCGGTGCTGTAGGCCATGGGTTTCTCACTGCCCCTTCTGCGCGCGGATCCGCCGGGCGAATCCCGCGCCGACGCCGGCCGCCGCGGCGGTCATGATGTCGAGATTCCCGGAATACGAGGGAAGGAAGTCACCGGCGCCTTCGACCTCCAGGAACACCGCGACGCGCGCCATTCCACCGTTCACAGTGGACGGGTCGTCGAACTGCGGCTCGGCGCGCAGGCGGTAGCCAGGCACGTAGCTCGCGACATCCGCGACGATGTCGTGGATGGACTTGGCGATCGCGTCCCGGTCGCAGTCTTCCGGGATCGCGCAGAACACGGTGTCGCGCATCAGCATCGGCGGCTCGGCCGGGTTCAGGATGATGATCGCCTTGCCCCGCTGGGCACCGCCGATCTTCTCGATGCCGCGCGAGGTCGTGATGGTGAACTCGTCGATGTTCGCGCGGGTGCCGGGCCCGGCCGACGGGGAGGCGACGCTGGCCACGATCTCGGCGTAGGCGACCTCGACCACGCGCGAGACGGCGTGCACGATCGGGATGGTGGCCTGGCCGCCGCAGGTGATCAGGTTGACGTTGGGCGCGTCGAGGTGCTCGCCGAGGTTGACCGCGGGCACGACGGCGGGCCCGAGCGCGGCCGGGGTCAGGTCGATCGCCGTGATGCCTCGCTCGGCGTACTTCGGCGCGTTCTCCCGGTGCACGTAGGCCGAGGTCGCCTCGAACACGATGTCCGGCTGCTCGTCTTGCCCCAGCAGCCAGTCGACGCCTTCCGCGGAGCCGATCAGGCCTTTCTCCTGCGCGCGTTTGAGCCCGGGGCTGTCGGGATCCACGCCGATCATCCAGCGCGGCTCGATGGTTTCGGAGCGCAGCAGCTTGTACATCAGGTCGGTGCCGATGTTGCCGGAGCCCACGATGGCCGCGGTCGCCTTGGTCACTGTTCCATTCGTCCTTTCAGATTGCCGGTGCGCCTCACGCGAAGCGGGCCGTTACCGACCCGAGGCCGGTGAAGTCGGCGCGGTACTCCTCGCCCGGCGCGACGTCGACGGCCCTGGTGCACGAGCCCGGCAGGATCACGTGTCCCGCTTCGAGCCTGACGCCGAAGGTGGCGACCTTGCGGGCCAGCCAGGCCACCGCGGTGGTGGGGTTCCCGAGCACCGCACTGGTGTTCCCGCGGGCGATCTCGGTGTCGCCGGAGAACAGCACGGCCTCGATGTCGGCGAGATCCAGATCGCCGGGCTTGGCCCGGGCGGCGCCGAGGATGACGCCCGCGGACGAGGCGTTGTCGGCGATGGTGTCGGCGAGGCCGATCCGCCAGTCCCTGATCCGGCTGTCGATCAGCTCCAGGCTCGGGACGACGTACTCGGTGGCGGCGAGCACGTCCTCCTCAGTGCATCCCTCGCCCGGCAGCGAGTCGCCCAGGACGTAGCCGATCTCGACCTCGATGCGCGGGTAGCAGTAGCGCGCGGTTTCGACCGCGCGGTCCTCCGCCAGGACCATCGTGTCTAGGAGGTGGCCGTAGTCGGGCTCGTCGACGCCCATCATCTGCTGCATCACTGGGGACGACAGCCCGACCTTGTGACCGCGCACCACCGCGCCGGCGGAGAGCTGCCGGCGGATGTTCAGCAGCTGGATCTCGTAGGCGTCGACCACGTCGATGCCGGGAAACCGTTCGGCGAGCGGATCGATCGGCGCGCGATCGGACTGCGCGGCCCAGAGGGCGTCGGCGGCAGCCTGTCGAGTTGTCGCATCGAGCATGCCTGAACGGTGCCAGCCGACGTCGCGCTGCTGCGCCTCGTCTCCCGCTCACCGGGACCGTCCTCCTGCGGTGGTCGCGGAAAGCCTTCGGAGTAGCCGAAAACCCGCGGTGTGGGCGTTCTGCACGCACGCACCGCGGGTTTCCGCCCGTTCACCGGGACCTGGTCAGGAGTCGTAGGTCAGCTTCAGCCGGTCGGTGAGCGGCATGGCCTGGCAGCCGAGGACGATGCCGTCGGCGAGGTCGTTCTCGTCGAGCACTTCGTTGCGTTCGAGGTCGACCTCGCCTTCGAGCAGCACGCAGGCGCAAGCGCTGCACGCGCCTTCCCGGCAGGAATACGGCGCGTCCAGGCCAGCGGCGAGGAGCACGTCCAGCAGCTTGCTGCTCCGGGGCCACGCCACGGTGTGCGTTTCGCCGTCGAGGGTCACCTCCACCTCGCTCACCGGTCCGTCCTCGTCGGCCGGGGAATTCCCGGGGGTGGCGAACGGATCCCCGGTCAGCGATGTGAACCGTTCGACGTGCACCCGCTTCGACGACGCGCCGAGCGCGGTTAGCGATTCGAGCACCAGATCCATGAACACCTTCGGCCCGCAGACGAAAGCCTCGCGGTCGGCATAGGGCTGCAGCAGCGCCCGCAGGCCCGCGGAGCTCGGCAGGCCCTGCACGGATTCCAGCCAGTGCAGGACGGTGAGCCGGTCGCCGTGCTCGTCGAACCCGAGCAGCTCGTCGCGGAATATCACCGAGTTCTCGTCCCGGTTGGCGTAGAGCAAGGTGATCCGGCCCCGGCCCGCGCAGAGCGCGGACTTGAGGATCGAGAGCACCGGGGTGATTCCGCTGCCTGCGGCGATGAGCAGCAGATCGGTGTCCAGCGACGCGGGTGTGAACGTACCCGACGGGCTCAGCACGTCGAGCACGTCGCCCGCGACGACGTTGTCGCAGATCCAGTTCGAGCCGTAGCCGTCCTTGGTGCGCTTGACCGTGACCTTCAGCTTCTCGTCGCAGACCGGGGAACTGCACAGCGAATAGCAGCGGGCGGCCCCGCCCGGCCGGTCCGAGGGAATCCGGATGGTCAGGAACTGGCCGGGCCGGTAGCTGAACGGCTCGCCCGGCTGCTCGGTGCGCTCCAGGACCAGGGTGTGCGCGTCGGCGGTCTCCCGGATCACCTCGACGACGCGAAGCTTCCAGGCGGTCGGCGGCGTCATGGTTCCTCCCGTCGCATCAGAGAGCGCCCGCGGCGTGCTTCGCCGCGACGTAGCCGAAGACGATGGACGGGCCGATGGTGGCGCCGGGGCCGGCGTACTCGTTGGCCATGATCGAGGCGGTGGTGTTGCCGGTGGCGTAGAGGCCCTCAATCGTCGAGTCGTCCGCGCGCAGGACCCGGCCGCGCTCGTCGGTGACCAGGCCGCCCTTGGTGCCGAGATCACCGGTCTCGATCTTCACCGCGTAGAACGGCGCCTTGTCGATCACGTCCAGGTTGGGGTTCTTCAGCGTCGGATCGCCGTAGTAGCGGTCGTAGGCGCTGTCGCCGCGGCCGAAGTCCGCGTCCTTGCCCGCGCGGGCGAAGCCGTTGAACCGGTCGACGGTCTGCTGCAGCGCGGCCGCCGGGATGCCGGCCTGCTCCGCGAGTTCCGCGATCGTGTTGGCGCGGTGCACGATTCCGGCGTCGTAGAAGCTCTGCGGGAACGGCATGCCCGGCAGGATCTGCGCGAACGGATACCTCGCGCGCGCCCTCGCATCCATGATGAACCAGATCGGCTGGTGCTTGCCCTCCAGCTGCGCGTGCACGAAGTTCGTGTAGGGGGCCGACTCGTTGGTGAACCGCTTCCCGTCCGGCGACACGATGATCTGGCCCGGGATGGCGCGCTCGGAGACCAGCGGAATCGTGGCGCCCGACGGATGTTCGACCGAGGGCATCCACCAGGCGTCGTCCATGAAGTCCAGGGCCGCGCCCAGCTTCCGGCCCGCCGCGATGCCGTCCCCGACGTTCTCCACCGCGCCGAGGCTGTGGTTCTCCTGGCCGCCCTCCGGCAGGTATTCCGCCCGCATCTCGCTGTTGTGGTCGAAGCCGCCGGTCGCGAGCAGCACGCCGCGGCGGGCGCGGATGCGCAGCTGCTCGCCGTCGCGCTGCACGACAACGCCTTCCACGCGCCCGTCCTGGACCACGAGGTCGGTCATCGGCGTCCGCAGCCACAGCGGGATTCCGGCGTCCTTGACCGCCATCCGCATCCGCGCGACCAGCGCCCGGCCGCCGGTGGACATGTGCCGCCGCCGGACGACGTTGGAGGACACCCGCCAGGCGGCGATCACCGACGCCCAGCGTCCCCGCCAGGTGCGCTTGACCATGGCCAGGTCGTGGTAGTCCTTGCCGGTGACCCACAGGCCCAGCGGGCCCTTCATGCTGTTGGGGCGCTGGAACTTCTCGTCCGCGCCGAGCTTCCGCGTGTCGAACGGGAGCGGCTCCACTGATCGCCCCAGCGGCCGGCCGCCCTCGTACTCCGGGTGGTAGTCGGCGTATCCCTTCGTCCAGTAGAACCGCATCCACTTGCTGCGGCCCAGCAGCTCCATCGCCACGGGGCCGTGATCGACGTAGGCGTCGAGGCGGGCCGCCGGGACCTTGCCCTCGGTGAGCAGGTCGAGGTACCGGCGGATCGACTCGCGGCTGTCGTCGTGGCCCTTGGCCCGCAGCGTGGGGTTGTTCGGGATCCAGACGCCGCCGCCGGACATTCCGGTGCTGCCGCCGTACTTCCCGGCCTTCTCGACGATCACCGTCGACAGGCCCGAGTCGGTCGCGGTCAGCGCGGCCGTCATCCCGCCGCCGCCGGATCCGACGACGACGAAGTCGAACTCGTGGTCCCAGGGCGCGGTCACGACTCGTCCTTCCGGGTCAGGAACGACAGCACCGCGCTCTCCCAGGCTTCCTTCTGCTCGATCATCGTCCAGTGCCCGCAGTTGGGGAAGATGTGCAGTTCGGCGTCGGGAATCGTGCGCATCGGGACGAGCGCCATGTCGACCGGGCTGACCCGGTCGTCGCGTCCCCACGTCACCAGCGTCCTGGCCCGGACCTTGTGCAGCATCGCCCAGTACGGCGGCTCGTCGGAGTTCGCCGCGGCGGCTGCGGTGGCTTCGAAAGCCTTGCGGCCGTACATCTTCCGCGCGCTGGCGAGGGTACTCGGGTCGGTGGCGTGCGCCCAGCGCTCCTCGATCAGCTCCTGGGTCACCAGCGACCGGTCGTAGACCATGGAGTTCAGCCACGCCACGAGCCGTTCGCGGCTGGGTTCCTCGGTGAACTCCATCAGCAGGTTGATGCCCTCGCCCGGCGAGGGGCTGAAGATGGCGCGTCCCACCCCGCCGATGGTGACGAGCCGGCGCACGCGGTCCGGGTGGCTGATCGCGAACCTGGTGGCGACGATGCCGCCCATCGAGTTGCCGATCACGTCCACCTGCGGGAGCCCGAGGCCGTCCAGGAAGCGCCGGACGGCCTCGGGAGCGGCGACCATGGGATGCTCGTCGGTGGGGTCGCTGACGCCGAACCCGGGGAATTCCAGGACCAGGCAGCGGAATCGCTCGGCGAAGACCGGGAGGTTGCCGCGGAAGTTCCGCCACCCGGTGACGCCGGGACCGGAACCGTGCAGCATCAGCAGGGGCGGCCCGTCGCCGGCTTCGTGGTAGCGCAGCACACCGCGGTCCGTCTGCAGCTCGCGCAGCGTGGACTCGTAGGTCAGTTCCGTCATCTCACGCCCAAGCTCTCGAGGACTTTCAGGGTTTCGCCGCTGCACGTTAAGCGCGGCGGGCCCGGCGGGGGCCGCGAACTCCCGATCAGCGGGATCACGGCCGGTCGCGGAAGCGGCCTCCGAAGGCCCGGACGGCACCTCCCGCTCAACGGGACGGCCCGGCGAGAACACCGCGGCAGCGCGCTTAACGTCGGTTTCGTGAGCACCCAGCGAGCAGCGGAAGATCCTCAGGTGACGGCGGACGACGCACGCGTGGCGGCGCCCACGCCGCTGGAGATGCGGCGGGCGATGGGTGCCTTCGCCAGCGGCGTCACGGTGGTGACCGGATTCGACGACGGCGAGCCGGTGGGCTTCGCGTGCCAGTCGTTCGCCTCGGTGTCCCTGGAACCGCCGCTCGTGCTGTTCTGCGCCGACCACCGGGGCCGGGCCTGGCCGCGGATCCGCAACGCCGGGCGCTTCTGCGTGAACGTGCTCGCCGAGCGGCAGACCGACCTGTGCGACCGGTTCGGTTCCCGCCGGGGAGCCAAGTTCGAGGGACTGCCCTGGCAGCTGTCCCGGTGGGGCAGTCCGGTCCTTCCCGGCGTGCTCGTGCGGGTGCACGCGGAGGTGCACGACGTGCACGCCGCCGGCGACCACGACGTGGTGATCGGCCGGGTGCTGGAGCTGGAGACGCCCGTCGACGCGCCGCCCATGGTCTTCTTCCGGGGCCGGTTCGGGCTTGCTCCGGAGCTCGTCATGCCGGATGCCTGGGACTGGGCCTGAGCAGCCTACGGGCACCGGTTTTCCATTGAGGAAGCGCGATTTCCGCGGCGCGGGGCGCCCGGCGGTCAGAACCAGTCGCCGGATCCCGCCGCCATCATCCGGTCGAGCGTCGCGGTCGACCAGGTCTTCTCGGGCGTGACAACGCTCATCTGGCGGCAGGAGCGGGATTTCGCCACGGCCGGGTAGAGCACGTCCGACACCTGCCTGGCGGCATCCACGACCAGCGGTGCCACCTTCTCCAACGGCGTCTGGACATATCCCACCAGGGAGATGCTGCCCACCGGTCCCTCCGGGCCGCGGACGGCGGCGGCCGCGCAGGCGAGCGAGGGAATGCACTCGCCTCGCTCGAAGGCCAGGCCGCGGCGGCGCCGGACGCGGTTGAGCTCCTGGTGCAGGGTGCCGAGGTCGCCGATGGTCCGGTCGGTCAGCCGCCCGATGTGGCCGCCGAGCAGCTCGTCCACCGCCTCGGGCGCGAGCCAGGCCAGCATCGCCTTGCCCAGTGCGGTCGAGTGCGCCGGGGCCCGGCCGCCGACGCGCGAGGGCACCGACGCCGCGAACCGGCCGCCGACCTTGTCCAGGTAGTGGATCTCACCGCCGTCGAGCACCGCCAGGTGAACAACCGTTCCAGTTTTTATCTGGAGGTCGTGGAGCAACGGAGCGGCGGCGCCGCGGAGCTCGCCGTCGGCGTTGGCCTGGCCGCCGAGGCTGAGCGCGCGGCGCCCGAGCGAGTAGCCGGCGGCGCTGTGCCGGAGCCATTCGAGCCGGACCAGCTGATCGAGGATTCGATGAGCGGTGGACCTGGGCAAATGCGTGCTCCGAGCGACGTCTTCCAGGGTGAGCCGAGCGGAGCACCGCCCGAAGGAGTCGAGGATCAGCGTCATCCGTTCCACCATGGACGGCGGCAGCTCGCGGCGCGGGGAGTCAGCGTTCTCGCGAGCGAAAGGGACGGTCATGGTTCTCCCCTCGGCCCGGCGTACCGGAAGTAAAACTGAAATGAATTCCACCTATCTGTGAACGGTAGCAGCGGTGCGCGAGCTGCGGAAGTCTTCCGCCGCGTTTCGCCCGGGTTTCGAGCCGCCGCCGCGGACCGGCTCCCGGTCACCGGGACGAACCGGGACCTCGCGAGGCGGCTGGGCTACACCTTGTCGACGGCCCGGCGAGGAAAGGTCTGTGGATGAGAGTCGGCATCGCAAGCCCGGTGGTGACGCAGGTACCCGGCGTGCATTCGGAGTGGGAGCGCACGGCGGGCATCGAGGATCTCGGCAGGATCGCCGAGGCCGCCGACCGGTTTGGTTTCCACCACCTGACGTGCAGCGAGCACGTGGGCATTCCCCGGGAGGTGGCCGAGCAACGCGGCGCGACGTACTGGGATCCGCTGTCCACGCTCGGATACCTGGCCGCGCGCACCACGACGATCCGCCTCACCACGCAGGTCCTGGTGCTCGGCTACCACCACCCGCTCGAGATCGCCAAGCGCTACGGCACCCTCGACCGCGTGTCGGGCGGCCGCCTGGTGCTCGGGCTCGGCGTGGGCAGCCTGGAGGAGGAGTTCGCGCTGATCGGCGCGCAGTTCGAGGGGCGAGGTTCCCGCGCCGACGATGCCCTCGCCGCACTGCGAGCCAGCCTGTCGCAGCGGGAGCCGGAATACCACGGCGAGCACTACGACTACGCGGGCTTCGTCGTGGAACCGCACGCCGTGCAGGCCCGTGTCCCGATGTGGATCGGCGGCCGGACGTTGCGCTCCCTCCGACGCGCGGCGAAGCACGGCGACGGCTGGGTGCCGTTCGGCCTCGACTCGGCGCAGCTGCGGGAGATGCTGGGCAAGGTCGACCTGCCGGCGGACTTCGAGGTCGTGCTCCCGGCCGGCGCGCTGGACCCGGCGGGAAAGCCGGAGGCGGCCGAGGCGGCGCTGACGCAGGTGCGCGAAGCCGGCGCCACGCTCGTCGGCGCCCAGCTGCGGGCACGATCCGCCGACCACTACTGCGAACAGCTCGAAGCCCTGGCCGGCATCGCGGCCGACATCGACTGACCGGGACGAGGTACCGATGGCTGAGGAATCCACCGATCTTGCCGAACGGTTCGCCGCGCTGGAGGCGCGCCTGCGGCAGCTCGAAGACCAGCAGGAGATCGCCCGGCTCATCGCCGGCTACGGCCCGCTGGTCGACAGCGGCAGCGCCGAGGCGGTGGCCGACCGCTGGGAACCCGACGGCGTGTACGACGTCGACGAGTGGTCGATGAGCGGCCGCGCCGAGATCGTCGCGATGGTCACCAGCGCGAAGCACCAGGGCTGGATCGAGGGCGGCTGCGCCCACTTCCTCGGCCCCGCGCACGTGACGGTCGAGGGCGACGAGGCCGTCGCCGTGGGCCACTCGCTGATGGTGGTGCACAGCGACGGGAAGTTCGTCGTGCGCCGCGCCACCGCCAATCGCTGGCAGCTGCGGCGCGGGCCGGGCGGCTGGCGCGTCACCCGCCGGACGAGCCGGGTTCTCGACGGCCGCGAGGAGTCGCCGCGGCTGCTCGCCGCGCTCGATCTCGGCGCGATGGAGGCGGAATGACCGCCCGGGAGGAGATCGTGGAGCGGCTGGCCGAGCTGGCGACCGCGATCGACGCGCGCGACTGGGCGGCGATCGCGGCCGCCTTCCTCCCGGACGCCCACGGGTACAGCAGGGACGGCGTCGAGGCGATCGTGCGGCAGATGCGCGATCACCTCGACGGATGCGGCCCGACGCAGCACCTGCTGGGCAACCACCGGGTGGTGGTGGACGGCGATACCGCGCGTTCGCTCACCTACGCCCGGGTGCACCACGCCGGGGCCGGCCCGATGGCCGGGCGGTTCTTCGAGTGCATGGGCGAGTACGACGACCGCTGGGTGCGCACGCCCGACGGATGGCGGCTGTCCTCGCGCCAGTTCGACATGCGGATCACCCTGGGCGACTTCGCCGTGCTCCGCGCCGGCTGACCGCACCCTTTTAGTCCTAATAGGACGCTGGTTGCCTCAGAACCCGGCGCCGGCGGTCATTCCTCCGTCGACGACGAACTCCGCCCCAGTGCAGTAGCTCGAATCGTCACCGGCGAGGAACAGCACGACGCTGCTGATCTCCTGCGGTTTGGCGAAGCGGGGAATGGGCAGCCGGCGCATCACCCCGCCGGTCCGGTCCTCCAACTCGTCTTCCTCCCGGCTGGTCATCGGCGTGGCCACGCTGCCGGGGTGCACGGAGTTGACCCGGATCCCGCGAGGCCCGAGCTCCAGCGCCGCGGATCTCGTCAGGCCCCGGATGCCGAACTTGCTGGCGCTGTAGCCGGAGAATCCCGCTCCGCCGACCAGCCCGTTGACCGACGAGATGTTCACGATCGAGCCGCCCTCCGACATGAGCGGAGCGGCGTACTTGATGCCGAGCCACTGCGAAACGAGGTTGACCTCGAGGATCTGCCGGAAGTCCTCGACATTCGTGTCGGCGTAGGGCTGGAACCGCAGGATGCCCGCGTTGTTGACCAGGACGTCGAGCCCGCCGAATCCGAAACGGCGTGGTCGACGACCGCGGACCAGTCCTCGGCATTCGTCACGTCGTGCGGGAAGAAGCGGCAGTCATCGCCGAGTTCCCGTGCGAGGCTTCGACCTTCGTCCTCCAGCACGTCGCCGAAGACGACCCTGGCTCCCTGCCCGACGAAGGCGCGGACGTGGGCGGCCCCCATGCCCCGCGCGCCTCCGGTGACCAGAGCGACCTTGCCATCCAGCTTGCCCATCGACCTGCTCCTCCACATCAGCATCGTGTGGGAGGCAGCATGGTGGCGAAGCGCCCGGCACACCGAGCCGATCCCGCTGAGTGAGGCGGCTCCCTCCTCCGCCGGTCCGGTTCCGCGGCCGTCTCGGTGACCGGGACATCGCCGGTCGCACCCGGGTCGAGTCGCTAGCGTCCGCTGGCGCGCCCGCTCCAGGCATTCGTCGGCTCCACGACGTGCCCGGGCGCCGCGTGGCTGGCCAGAACTCCGATCCGCCGGCCCGAATTCGATGATCATTGAAGCCGATCGACTCAGCGAGGAGTCCAGAATGGATCAGGCATCGCCGCCGCAGAGATCTGCGCCCGCCGGATCGGACGCCGATGGTGAATCCACTCGCCAGCAACGATCCACCGCGCAGAACTACGCGATCATCGCTCTTCTCGTCCTGCTGGTGGAGATCACCGGGCTCACCTACACGATGGTGACGCCGGTGCTGTCGAACATCGCCGCCGCGTACCGGTCGCCGGACATCTCCTGGATCATCACCGCCGTCACCCTGGTGGGCGCGATCGCCTTCGCGGTGTGCGGCAAGCTGGGCGACATCTACGGCAAGAAGAAGGTCGCACTGGCTTGCACCGCCGTGTTCTCCGCCGGCACCGCGCTGGCCGCGACGGCACCGGTGTTCCCGCTGATGATCGCCGGACGCGCGTTGCAGGGATTCGGTCTGGCCGTCCTGTCACTGGCGTACGGGCTGGTCCGGGACGTGCTGCCAAGAAGGCTGATCCCGATCGCGCTGGGCTTCATCGGAACGGGGATGGGCGCCAGCACGATCATCGGCCCCTTCATCAGCGGAATCCTCCTCGGCGCGTTCTCCTTCCGCGGCATCTTCTGGTTCCAGCTCTGCTACGCGGTCGTGGTGGGCCTGCTGGTGTGGCGGTTGGTCCCCGAAAGCGGGCTGCGCGCCAAGGTCGGCGTGGACTGGATCGGAGCGACGTTGCTCGGCCTCGGCGCACTGGCGTTCCTGACCGGCGTCGGCATGGCCAAGAAGGCGGGCTGGGGCTCGGTGCCCACGCTGGCCGGAATCATCGCGGGCGTGCTGCTCATCGCGGGATGGCTCGCCTACGAACGGCGCGCTTCCGATCCGCTCGTCCACATCGACCTCCTCGCGCGGCGTCGGGTCGGTTTGCCCTTGATCGCCAACGCATGCGTGCAGTTCGCGCTGGTCGGCAACTCGATGCTCGTGCCGATGTTCGTGATGTCGTCGCCGGAAGGCGGCTTCGGGTTCGGCGCGTCGGCGTTCGAAGTAGCCGGATTCCTCGCCGCGACGGGCGTTTCCGCGATGGTCGCGGGCCCGGTCAGCGGACTGGTCTCACGACGCTTCGGTCCCCGCACCGGTATGGCCTTCGGCGCCTCGGCGCTCACCATCGGTGCGACTCTGATCGCGCTCGCCCACGACACCGCGGGCATCGTCCTGCTGTCTCAGCTGATCTTCGGGGTCGGCATCGGAGCCACGACGGCGTCGCTCCCGAACATCATCATGCACGCGGTGCCCGCCAACGTGCAGGGCGTCAGCGGCGGAATGCTGAACCTGATGGGCAGTTTCGGGAGTTCGCTCGGATCACAGGTGCTGGTGGTGCTGCTACTGCTGCCTGGCGCGACCTATCTCGGCTCCGAGGTGCACTACGCCGAATCAGGCTTCGTGCTGGCCTTCCTGGCTACTGCGGTCTGCGGCGCCATCGCCCTGGTCAGCGCCCTCTCCACCGGTCCCCTCCGCGGCCAACACACGATGTAGGTGCGCACCCTCCACCCACCCAACACCGCCACACACCACCAATCCGGAGTGAACGGACCATTCGTCCCGATACGCGAGGCGAACAGGCCGTTCACTCCACCCATCACCGCAGGCCGGAGTGAACGGTCCGTTCACCTCAACACGCTGCGGGGGTTGGCAGGTGGTTGCACCGCTTCGAAGGCGCATGCGCCCTACCCCGGACCCGCGCCACCACATCTCAAGCGGGCTCTGCAGCCGCGCGAACTTCGCCCTGCTCGTCGCGAACGGGGCTGCGGTCGCACACCGCAGCCCCGTTCTCGACTCGTTTCTGGCCCGCTAGAAGACTTCCGGGCCTCGCAAGGTGGCTTCGGCGCCGCCGTCCACATAGATCACCTGCCCGGTCAGGTGCGTGTTCCCAGCGCTGATCAGCCAGCTGAGCGCCGCGGCGATCACGGCCGGTTCCGCATATCCGTTCAGCGGCATCGGCACCGCCTCGTCCATGACCTTCTTCATCGCCTCGTCCGCTATGAGCGGCGCCGTCATCGGGCTGAGCACCACTCCCGGTGCCACTGCATTGACCGGGATGCCCGCGCCGGCCCAGTCCGCAGTCACCGCCGCTCGGCGCAGCCACTGCGCGAGGGCCGATTTCGAGGACGGATACAGCCGGGAACCGGCGCCGCTGTCCACCGCTGCGCGCGCACGTTCCAGCGCCGCCTGCTCGTCGTCCTGCAGGCATGCGTCGATCACGGCCTGGTCGACCGGCTGCGTGCCCGCGATGGAACCGACCACTGCGGCCCGCGGCTGCGGGGCGGCGGCGAGCAACGGCCGAAGCCCCTCCAGCAGCCGGACGACACCGAAGTAGTTGACGCTCACGGCGATCGGATCGAACAGCGAGACGCCGGCGCACGCGACCACACCGTCCAGGCGTCCCGCGCTGAGCTCGGTCACCTCCGCCACCGCCCGGGTTCGTCCCTCGCCGGTGGACAGGTCGGCCTGGACGTCCGCGGTATCCCGATCGATACCGATGACGACGTCTCCCTGTGCCCGCAGCATCTCCACCAGGGCCTTGCCGATGCCCGATGCCGAGCCGGTCACGGCGATACGGCGTGTCATGTTCTCGTACTCCTCACACCAGTTCGTTCGACCACACCTGGTAAATCCGGCTCAGCGGCCGATCTGTCATGCCTATCGGAGTTCACCGCGCCGCGGAGTCCGGCAGTACCGGTGAGTGGGATCCGCGGGCACCTGCCGAGCACCGACACGGTTGTCTCTCCGGGATGTTGAAGCCCGACCTCCCCGGGGAGGAACGCCCGTGAACCGGCTGCCCCTAACCACCTTGCTGGCCGCGCTGCTCGCGGCCGGTTTGGTCACGTCCAGTTGCTCCGCAGGCACCGGCGACACCTCGGCACCCACGCCTGCGGCAGAACGCGGCACGCTGTCGAGTTCGGCCCCGCTGGACCACCGACGGCTGCCCAGCGCGCAAAGCGAATGGCTGATCTCCTACGCCTCCGCGGACGCCCACGGGAAGCCGATCACGGTCTCTGGAACGGTCTCGGTGCCCAAGTCGCCTCCGCCGCAGGCGGGCTGGCCGGTGATCAGCTGGGCGCACGGCACCACCGGCACGGCCGACGCCTGCGCGCCGTCCGCCGACCGGCCGGGCGGCCCGGCGCACTCCTACGTCGGGCTCGTCGACCAGACGCTGGACCGTTGGGTCGCCGCCGGCTACGTCGTGGTGCAAACCGACTACGAAGGACTCGGCACCCCCGGAGAACACCCCTATCTCAACGGGCGAAGCGCGGCGAACACGGTCGTCGACATCGTCCGCGCCGCACGCCAGGTCGTCCCGGGCGTCGGATCGGATTGGTTCGCGATGGGACACAGCCAAGGCGGCCACGCCGCCCTGTTCACCGCTGCAGAAGAGCAGCAGGCCGCTGGGCTGTCGCTGCGCGGCGCCGTGTCCATCGCGCCGGGCGGCTTCAAGACGAGCCAGACGACGGCGTACTTCCAGCAGCAAACGGGCGAGCAAGGCGTCCGCGCAGCGTTGCCGTTCCTCCCCACGATGCTCATCGGGGCGGCCGCAGTGGATCCCGGAATCGTGCCCGATCAGCTGCTTGGCGACGAGGTCCGCCCGGTGCTGGACGCGGCGCGCACGACGTGCCAGGACGGGATCCGGCAGGCCGCCTCGACGGTGCAGGCGGACCGGGTCTTCAAAGAGGATGCGGACCTCGGCCGGCTGACGGCGTACCTGAAGTCGCAGGAACCGGAGAACCTCGCGCTCCGCGTCCCGACGCTGGTCCTGCAGGGCACCGCGGATGTGCTCGTGAGCAAACCGGGAACCGACCAGCTGGTGAAGGCGCTGTGCGGACGCTCCTCCGCGATCGGCTACGAGGTGTACGACGGCGCGGATCACCGCCAGGTTCTCGCGGCATCCCAGCCCGCCGCGCAGCGATTCGCAGAGGATCTCCTCGCCAACCGGCAACCCACGAACGCCTGCCCCAGGCCGTGAATCATGGCCGTGCCGCACCGAGACGCGAACGAACCCGCAGCTAGCCACCCTCGGGATATGATGTTCTGAAGGTTTTCGAGAACGTGGAGTGGGGATGTCGGTGGCCTACGGAGCGGTCCGCGGCAACGAGCGGCGGCAGCTGCCCGACGAGGTGGCTACGTCCGCGAGCAGATCATGTCCGGGCGCTTCAAGCCCGGTGACTTCCTGCGCATGGAGCCCATCGCCGAGGCCGTCGGCGTCAGCAACACCCCGGTCCGCGAGGGCCTGCTGACGCTGCACAGCGAGGGCTTCGTGCAGCTGGTTCCTCGCCGCGGTTTCGTCGTGGCCCCCTTCACCAGGCAGGACGTGCGGGACCTGTTCTGGGCGCAGGCCAGCCTGGCGGGCGAGCTCGCCGCCCGCGCCGCGAAGAAGATCACGCCGGAGCAGATCGACCGGCTCAAGGCGATCATCGAGCAGCTCGACGAGGCGATCGAAGCCGGCGACAAGGACCGCATCGCCGATCTCGGGCACGCCTTCCACCGCGAGATCAACCTCGCCGCCGACTCGCACCGGCTCGCGCTCCTGCTCGCGGGAGTGGTGAAGCACCTGCCGAACCGCTTCTACGCCTCGCTCGAATCCCACGTCGAGCTGACCCGCGAACAGCACTCCCTCCTGGTCGAAGCCTTGCGCAAGCGCAGCGCCCGGAAAGCGCGGACGCTCATGGAAGAGCACGTCGTCGAGGGCGCCGACTACGTGATCGAGATGCTCGAGAACAACGGTCTCTGGGAAGACGAGGAACCGGAATCCTGAAAGCCCATCGGCACTCTGACGTGCTCACGCAGCCGCGCGGGCTGGGCGTAGCGCGATCGTGCAGGCGGCGCTGATCGCGCAGGCGCCCGCCATGTAGGCCGCGATGGCTGTCGAGCTGCCGAAGCCCTTGAGCAACGCCGTCGCGATGAACGGGGCGAAGGCTCCTCCGATGACCGAGCCAAGCTGGATGCCGAGCGACAGCGCCGAATACCGGACTTCGGTGGAGAAGGCTTCCGAGAACAGCGCGCCCTGCGGCCCGTACATGAGGCTGTGGACGAGCCCGAGGCCGATCACCAGCGCCACGGTGATCAGCGCGAACGACCCGCTGTCCACGAGCGGCCAGAACACGAACGAGAAGACACCGAGCAGCACGGCCCCGGCGGCGAACACCTGCCTGCGCCCGAACCGGTCGGAGAGCAGGCCCGCGGCCGGAAGGCCGACGAGTTCGACCGCGGAGGCGATCATGATCGCGGTGAGCATCGTGCCCTGGGGCAGTCCGAGGATGGCGGGGTTCGTGCCGTAGGCCACCACGAAGGTGATGAACTGGTAGTAGGTGAGGTTGATGGCGAGGTAGCAGCCCGCGGCGAGCAGGACCTGGCGCGGATGGCGGCGGATCGCTTCGACGACCGGCGAGCGGCGGCGCTCTCCGGTCCGCGCGGCGCGGAAGTCGCTGGTCTCCTCGAGCCTCAGCTGGATGGTCACGGCGACGGCCACGAGCAGGATGCTCGCGACGAAGGGCACTCGCCATCCCCAGGCCAGGAACGCCTCGTCGGACGTCGTCGCCAGCACAAGCAGGAAGGCGCCGTTGGCGAGGAGCACGCCGCCAGGTGCGCCCGCCGAGGCGAGACTGCCGTAGAAGCCGCGGCGGGATGCCGGTGAGTTCTCGGTCGCGAGCAGGATGACGCCGCCCTGCTGGCCGCCGACCGTGATTCCCTGGATCAGGCGCAGGACGACCAGCAGGACCGGCGCCGCAGCCCCGATCGCGGAGTACGTCGGGAGCAGCCCGATCAAGGTCGTCGCCGCGCCCATCGCGACTAGCGCGATGACGAGCGTCTTCCGGCGCCCGATGGTGTCGCCGATGTGCCCGAA
This sequence comes from Saccharopolyspora sp. NPDC050389, assembly GCF_040655595.1. NCBI lineage: Bacteria > Bacillati > Actinomycetota > Actinomycetes > Pseudonocardiales > Pseudonocardiaceae > Saccharopolyspora > Saccharopolyspora sp. NPDC050389. The sequence continues at coordinate 124,085 of NZ_JBFAKG010000015.1, read as the reverse complement.
GAGCGCGCCGCCGAACGGACGCGCCACGAACGCGACCCCGAAGGTCGTGAACGACAGCAGCGTCGCGGTGAGCGGCTCCTGGGCCGGGAAGAAGAGCCGGGGGAACACCAGCGCGGCGGCGGTGCCGTAGATGAAGAAGTCATACCACTCGATGCTCGCGCCGACCCATGATGCGAAGGCGACCTTGGCGATGCGCCGTCGCGCGGGCGGCGTCGTGGCCTGGTCTGCGGCGGGGGTCGAAGGTAATCCTGGCATCGCGGGAACCTCGGGGAGTCAGACGAGCGTGTGCGCGCCGTCGATGGTCAGGACGTGGCCGTTCATGTATCCGTTGCCCATGAGGAACAGGGCGGCGTCGGCGATCTCCTCGGGCCTGCCGATCCGCTTGCCGGGCAACGATTCCGCGATCGCGGCGACCTTCGAATCGCGGCTCGCGCCGAGGAAGTCGTCGAGCAGCGGCGTGTCGACGTAGCCGGGGCACAGCACGTTGCAGCGCACCGGAGCGAGTTCGGTCACCAACGAGCGCATCAGCGCCTCGACCGCGGCGCAGGAAGCACCCGCCACGGCTTCGTTCGGAATGGGACGGCTGCCCGCGATCCCCGACGTGAAGGTGATCGAACCGGATTCGGCCATGCGGGGAGCTGCCAGCCGGCTCGCGTGGAACGCCGCCCAGAACCGCAGGTCGAGCGCGGGGCGAACCTGCTCCTCGGTGGTCTCGGAGACGGGCACCGGAATCAATCGGGACGGGGTGACCAGGAGGTGGTCGAGGGAACCGGTGGCGTCGAAGAACCGCTCGATCGAGCTCGCGTCGTCAACGTCGACGACGTGACCTTCGGCCGTCGGGCCCAAGAGATCGAGAGCCCGGCCGAGCCGATCTGAATCCCGCCCGCCCACGACGACCGCCGCGCCTGCCTGGCCGGCAGCGCGCGCGGTGGCGAGCCCGATCCCGGAGGTCCCGCCGAGGATGACGACGCGGGAGTCCCGGAGCCCGTTCATCGAGTGATCCCGGCGATGGCGGCAACTTGGTCGAAGGGTGTGGCGTTCACGGTTCCTCATCCCGTCCGGAGCCTGCGAGGGGCCAAGGCTAACCCAAGGATGGCAACGATAAAAGATGACGCATCATATTTTGTACTTGTTCGAATCACTTGCCTGACGCCCGAGCCGGCCGACCCGTGCCGGATGAGGAAAGCGTCGCGTCACTACCTGCCTCCGCAGGCAGCAACCAACCCAACTATCCAGCGGGCCTCACCAGCCTCACCGTCAACCGCCGGGAACACTCCGCACGCCTTCGGCCGGCCACATCCCACGGCTCCAGCCCGTGGGGCTTACTGTCTCTTGTGGACTCAACGGCCGGAGTGCGGCGACGGCGAGCTGGAAAGGGGGCACTGATCAACAAGCTGGAACAGTTCAGAGCCGTCCCTACCCGTTATGACAAGCGCGGGTACGTCTTCCAGATCACCGCCACCGCACTCCGATCACGACCGAAGAGACGGGCCCTACGCCGTCTCGGGCAGACGGCCGAGGCGGTCGCGTTGGGCTTCGGTCAGGTGGAGCCGTTCCGCGGCGAGGTTCTCCTCCAGGTGGTCGGCTCGGGCGGTGCCGGGGATCGGGAGGATGACCGGCGAGTGGCCGAGGAGCCAGGCGAGCGCCACCTGGGTGGGAGTGGCGTCGAGTTCCGCTGCCACGGCGGCGACGTCGGTCCTCGCCCCCGACTCGCCCCACGCGACGGGGCGCCACGGCAGGAACGCGATGCCCGCCGCTTCGCAGGCCGCGAGCACGGGCTCGTGCTCGCGGTCGAGCAGGTTGTAGCGGTTCTGCACGCTCGCGATGTCGACGATCCGCCGCGCCTGGCCGAGTTCGCCGACGCTGACCTCGGACAGCCCGATCCGGCCGATCTTGCCCTCGGCTTGCAGGTCTCGCAGCGTGCCGACCTGGTCCGCGAGCGGCGTCTCGGGATCGATGCGGTGCAGCTGGAGCAGTTCGATCCGCTCGACGCGCAGCCGGCGCAGCGCCTGTTCGACCTGATCGCGCAGAACAGCCGGCCGCCCGTCGAGCTTCCACTCGCCCGAGGGGCCCGAGCGGGCAACGCCGACCTTGGTGGTGATGAGCAGCCCATCCGGGTAGGGGTGCAGGGCTTCGGCCAGGAGCTCCTCGTTGGCTCCCCCGCCGTACATGTGCGCGGTGTCGATCAGCGTGACGCCCAGCTCAACGGCCCGCCGGGCGACCGCGAGAGAGGTCTCGCGGGCCGGGCCCGGTTCCGTTGGCAATTGCATGGCCCCGAACCCGAGCCGCCGTACTTCCAGATCCCCATCGAAACGAAACGCAGCCGATGTCACGCGCCAGTTCTCCTTCGCTCAAGGCGCAACGCTAACAGCGATCTGATCGACGACACAGGCCTTGGTGGAACACCTGGATGAGCGCGGACGCGCCGTCACGACTCCGCATGCGCGAGCGAACCACCATGCCCGCACCGGCGCGCGAAGCTCGCGATCGACCGCATCGGCGAGGAACTCCATCGACGCCTGGAGATCCCGGCGGGGCAATGACTTTCGCTCGCAACGCAGCCGAAGCGGAGGATCGACTCGCCCGCGATCCCTTCTAGACTGTCCAGCTGAAGACAGACTGGACCGGTCAGCTGCCCGTCACCGCTGATGGCGCCGAACCCTCTCGCGACGAGGAGACATCGTGAGCACTGGCAATCCCGGCCTGATCGATCGCGCCGGGCACCGCTACCCGATCGACGAGCCGCGCTGGTGCGGCGACGACGGATCTCCCCTCCTGGTGGAGCCCCTTCCCGGCATCACCCGCGAGCAGATCGACTCGGGCGTGCGCTCGCAATGGCGCTACGCCGCCGCGCTCGCGCTGCCCGACACCTCGCCGGTCAGCCTCGGCGAGGGACTGACGCCGTTGCTGCACCGCCGGCTGGCCGGGCTCGACGTCGCGGTCAAGGTCGAGTCGGCCAACCCCACGGCCAGCTTCAAGGACCGCGGCACCTCGGTGATGATCAGCACCCTGCGCGGGCAAGGCGTCCCCGCGGTGCTGGAGGACTCCAGCGGCAACGGCGGCTCGTCCGTCGCCGCCTACTGCGCGGCGGCCGGGATCGACGCGCAGATCCTCGCCCCGGAGACGACATCGCCGTCCAAGATCCTGCAGAGCAGGATCCACGGCGCATCGGTCGAACTCGTGCCCGGCAGCCGGCAGGACACCGCCGACGAGGCGCTCCGCCGATCTTCCGAACGCTTCTACGCCAGCCACAACTGGCATCCGCACTTCATCGACGGCATCAAGCTCATCGCCTACGAGATCTGGGAAGACCTCGGTTTCACCGCCCCATCCGCCGTGGTCATCCCGGCCGGCGCCGGCAGCCTCGTGCTGGGCTGCGCCGCGGGCTTCGGCGAGCTGCACCGGGCCGGCGAGATCGCCCAGGTGCCGCGCCTGCTGGTCAGCCAGCCGGAGCGGTGCAGCCCGCTGGTGCGGGCGTTCGACTCCGGCACGGACGGCGTCGAACCGGCCGAATGGGCCCCGACGCTCGCCGAAGGAACCTCCATCGCGCGCCCGGTCCGCGACCGAGAGGTGTTGCACGCGATCCGCGACAGCGGTGGCGCGATGACCGCGGTGCCCGAAGAACAACTGCGCCCGGCGACGCTCGCCCTGGCGAAGACCGGCCTCTACGCCGAACCCACGAGCGCCCAGGTGGTGCCCGCCCTCGAACGGTTCGCGCGCGACGGCCACCTCACCGGCGACGACGTCGTCGTCGCCGTGCTGACCGGCTCAGGGCTCAAAGCGAGCACCGCGATGGCCCAGCTGCTGGACGACTGACGCCGTTCCCGGGCGACGTGACGACGTCTGGAAGGCTCGGCCGCCGTGTGCGCCGTAGACGATGTCGAAGGATTCGTCCGTGAGGAACCGCGGTGTGCGCCGCGATGACCTTCCAAGCCGCCCGGCCGTGGGCCCACGGTTCGGGTGCGGCGCATCCGAGCGACCAGCGGCTGACCGCCGATGGTGCCCTCCACCGCTCCGAGGAACCAGGCGACATCGGTGTGCGCTGTGGCCAGCACGATGATCCGCCGACTCCGCCTCAAGCTCCGCTGAACGCCGCCGCGAAGCGTGGGTTGCCGCGCCGAGTCACGTTGCCGTCAAGGTTCGCCCGCCGCCTGTAGCGATTACGTCAAGAGCTCGGCCGGGGGCTGCTCGGCGAGCTTCACTGAGCAGGTCACCGCCGATGGAGGACGGTGCTCATCAGGTCCGGGGGGCATCGTGATGGTTTTGTTCCGGCGTGGCCTGGCTCGCCGATCGGTGGCCGGTCCCGCGACCTCGTCCGCAGTCGGCTTCTTCGTGGTCGCGGCGGGAATGGTGCCCGCGGCCGTGGCGGCCTGGTGGTCGGGCGAGCAGGTGGCAGGTTTGGTCGTGCTGTGCCTCGTGGTCGGCGGCTACGGCGTCGCCATCCGCAACGTCACCGGCGCCCTGGTCACCGCGGTGCTGGGCTGGACGCTGTTCAACGGTTTCGTCGTGCACTCACTCGGCGATCTCGGGTGGGAGGGCTCCGGCGACGCCGTTCGATTAGCCGCGCTGACCGGCGCGGCGGTGCTCGGCGCGCTCGCCGGCCAGGCCTGGGCTGCCACCCACGAACGACCGGTGGTCGTGGAGACCATCCCGGCGCCCAGAACGGCAACCCGAGCCGAGCAACCGGCAGGCGACCGACACGCCATCGCCGAGAGCCGAGGTGCACCGTGCGAAAAGCGGGAACGCTTCCTCTCCCGGGGCTGAGAGTTCCACCGGCCGATGCGGCGACGGCGCCTCAGCACACGCATTCGAAGATCAGCGCGCTGTTCGCCGGAGTCGCGGCCCACAGTGCCCGGACGAGGGCCTGCCGCTGCGCCTGAGCGCGTGCCTCGGCCAACGCCGCAGCTCGCGGCGGGCCGATCGGGTCGAACCGGAACCCCGTGTCGGCGCCGCACTCGCGCCGACCGACGCGCTCAACACCGCTGGCTGACCGCCACTTCCCACCAGGGCTACAAGCGCTTTCGCAGAACAGAAGCACTGGAGGAGCACCGACGCGTCGGTGCTCCTCCAGTGATCGGTGTCAGCCCTCGATGACGCTCTTGCCCGCGCGGTACTCGGCGATGTCGCCCGCTTCCGCGTCTTCCCTCACTTGGGACTTGCTGATCGCGTCGGCGAGATCTTCCCGTCGCACCACCACGAACACCGTCCGCGTCACCTCGCACCACGTCTCCGGGGCGGACGATCTCGCCGCCGATCAGAACCGGCTCGTTCAGCGGGCCAACCGTCTCCTTCACCGTGCCCTTGATCGAGACGCTGCAGGAGAACACCGCGAAGCCGAGCTTCCGCAACTCCAGGCGGACGATCTCCGGCATGGGGCAAAACCGGATTCGCGCCGCGCGCCGGCACGTTTCGGGGCGGGTTCTGCCGCAACGCCTCAGCGGCCGGTCAGGTGGACGAGCTTGTCCGGGTTGGCCATGCCGTAGATGTCGCGCACCCGCTTCCCGGACGGATCCGTCTCGATGGTTACCACCGCGACGAGCGTGCCGTCGGCGAAGAGCAGTGCGGTCGGCGTGCCGCTCAGGCGCGCCCAGCGGATCTCGTGCTCGGCGTACAGGGGACCGATCGCGGCCATCAGGCGAGCCACCTTGTCCGCGCCGTGCACCGGTCGCAATGCGGCGCGGACCCGGCCGCCACCGTCGTTCCACAGGGTGACCTCGGGCGCGAGCACGTCGTCCATCAGCTCGGCCAGGCTGCCTCCGATGGCCGCGTCGACGAACCGCTCGGCGGCCGTCTGGGCAGCCGCGTGATCCGCGGTGAAGCGCGGGCGCCGCGCGTGCACGTGCCCGCGCGCCCGGTGCACCAGCTGGCGCACCGCGGCGGGCGACTTACCCAGGATTCCCGCGATCTCGGCGTACTCGAAGGCGAAGGCCTCGCGCAGCACGAACGCGGCGCGTTCGAGCGGCGACAGCGTTTCCAGCACGACCAGCAGGCCCAGCGCGACACCGCCCTGGCGCTCAACGCGGTCGGCCGCGTCCTGCTCGGTCAACAGCGGTTCGGGCAGCCACGGGCCGATGTAGTCCTCACGCAGCCTGCGCGCCTTGCGCAGCTGATCGACCGCGCGATGCACCGCGATCCGCATCAGGTACGTGCGCGGATGCTCGACCCTCGCGTGGTCGACCTTCTCCCAGCGCAGCCAGGTGTCCTGCACGACGTCCTCGGCGTCGGCCACGCTGCCGAGAATGTCGTACGCCGCCGTGAACAGCAGCTTCCGGTGCGCCGCGAAGACGGCAACGGCCGGTCGATCAGCGATGTCGTCGGTCACCGGACGTCCTCTCCCCTGGCCGCCGATGCCTTCGTCGTGTCGGCACGCGACCCGGGACGGGGTGCTGGGCGGGGTCATGCTGCGGCCACTTCCGTTCTCGCTCGCTTTTCCCATTTGGACGAAGCGGCGGCCGGAGTTGTGACATCGCCTATCAACGCGTGGGGCTGCCCCGGGTGTCACACCGAGCCGAGTGGATTCGTCTGAACGGTAGAGCGGCCCGATCCGCAGGCCGCAAGCCCAGGAAGGATCGTGCTCAATGCGCCCGAGGGATACGCAGACGCGGCGTGACACCGCCCGGAACGAGGTGTCGAGATGAGGGTCGTTCTCGCCGGTGCGACGGGCACCCTCGGTGGCGTTCTCGTGCCGCAGCTCCGCGCCGCCGGCCACACGGTGCTCGGCCTGACTCGCTCGCCGGAGCGAGCACGCGAGCTGGCAGAGGCAGGCGTCCAGGCTCGGGTGGTCGATGTGATGGACGAGCAGCGGCTGCTCGCCGCGCTGGACGGGCACCGCGCCGACGCGGTCATCCACCAGGCGACCGCCATCACCGGCACGCCGCTGCGGCACCGGGATCTCCACCCGACCGACGACCTGCGCGAGCTCGGGACGGCGAACCTGCTGCGCGCGGCCGAACTGGTCGGCGCGCGCCGGTTCATCACGCAGTCGTTCTTCCTCGGCTACGGGTACTACGACCACGGCGAGGCGAAGCTCACCGAGGACCATCCGTTCGCCCCGCCCGGCCGCGGCGCGTTCGAGCGGCACATGCGGTCGATGCGGGCCAACGAGCGGCAGACGTTCGCCGCCGAGGGTATCGAGGGAATCGCCCTGCGGTACGGGTTTTTCTACGGCCCCGAGGTGAGCACCCGCAAGCTGATGGCGATGGCGTCGCGGCGCATGTTGCCGATGCCGAAACCGTCCGGGGTCACCTGCCCGATCCACATCGCCGACGCGGCCGCCGCCACCGTCGCGGCCCTGGAACGGGGCCGGGCCGGGCAGGCGTACAACATCGTCGATGACACCCCGATCGCGTTCGCCGACTTCATCGCCGCCGTCGCCGAGGCGGCCGAGGCGCCGGCGCCGCGCACCGTGCCGGGCTGGCTGCTGCGGCCGACGCCCTACATGCACGCGCTCATGGTGGGCACCCGGATCCGGCTGGCCAACGACAAGGCCAAGCGCGAACTGGATTGGCGCCCCGAGCATCCGAGCTGCCACGACGGCCTGCGGCACATGGCGAGCGCGTGATGCGCCGGTTCGGCACCTGTTCGTCGTGGCCGAGGGAGGCAAGGTCACCGGGCCCGACCGGATCGACGCGCGGACCAGCGACACGGTCGAGCTCGTGGTGACCTCCGACGTCGCCGACGAGCTGCACGTGCACGGTTACGCCCGCAAGGCCGATCTCGTCGCGGGACGCCCATCGACGCTGACGCTCGCCACCGGCATTCCCGGTGTCTTCGAGGTCGAACTGCACGGCGACGGTCTGCCGCTGACCCAACTCCGCGTGCGGCGATGACCGCGCCGGTCGATGGTGACCGAACTCGGTCCGATCCGGTGCCTGCTGCACAGGCAGGGCACGATGACGGTCACCTCGTGCCCTGCCTCGGCCGGCGCGGTCAGCAGCGGCTTTCCGCACGCCTGCGCGCCGAGGTCAGCTGCCTGCGGTGCGCCACGAGGCCGGCCAGCGCGAGCAGGGAGACGAGCCCGAGCTGCCACCAGGTTTGCGGGCTGCCGCCGAGATCGAGATCGGTGGCGTGGTTCACCGCGTGCAGCGTGTTGGTGACGAAGAATCCGCCGAGCGCGATCGAAAGCACGTCGTGCCAGACCAGGGCGGCCAGCAGCACCAGGCCGATGCCGATCTGGAAGACGCCGGCGTCGTGCAGGAAGTGCACGTGGTTGGGGAACTGGGCGAACTCTGCGAAGCTCGCGGGGTCGATTCGCATCCACACCCCGAAGACCAGCACGGTCAGCGCGCTGACCACGGTGGCCACCCGGATGAGCAGCTTGGCCGGTCGGCTGTGGCCATCCATCATCTTCTGCTTCCTCCGCTCGAAAATCACGTCAGTTCCGGAAGTGCTTCGCACAGCGCCATTTCGAAGTCGTGATGGCCCGTGATCGACGCGACTCGGCCGCTCAAGCCGCCCATTCCGGCTCCTTCCGCCACGGCGTGCCGCGCCTCTCGTGCGCGCGACGTCCGGGCCCGACATGCAGCACTCTTGCCCAGTAGGACGACCGGCCCGCTCAACTTGTGACATCGCGCTCGGGCACGCGGGACCACCGCGAAGACGCGCCCGATGTCAGGCATGCTCTACGCAGCACAGAACAGGTCCGCAGCCCAGCGGATCCTGGTGGTGGATTCGGTTCTCGGGGTGATGCCAGGTGACCTTGCAGCAGCTTCGCTATTTCCTCGCCGTCGCGCACGCCTTGCACTTCACCAAGGCGGCCGAGGCGGTCAAGGTCGCGCAGTCGTCGCTGAGCAACCAGATCCGGGCCCTGGAAGCAGAACTGGGCGCCGAGCTGTTCATCCGCGCCCGCGGAGCGGTGCTCATCACACCCGCCGGCGAGGCGCTGCTGCCGATCGCCACCCGGATGCTGGCCGACGCGGACGTCGCCAGGCGCGAGGTGACCGACGTGGTCGGCGTGCACGGCGGGTTGGTCCGTCTCGGCGCGCCCCCGAGCCTGTGCGTGACGGTCCTCGCCGACGCCCTGCGAACCTTTCACGGCGAGCACCCGGGCGTGCGGCTTGCCGTGCGGGAGAACGGATCACGCGACCTGGCGAGCGCACTCCTCCACGGGCAGCTGGACCTCGCGCTCGTCGTCCTGCCGGTCGGCGGCATCAGCGAGCAGCCTTCGCTGTCGATCACACCACTGCTCACCGAAGAACTGGTCGTCGCGACGGCCGCCACCGGCACGAAACGGCCTAGCGCGCCGATCCCGCTCGAGGCGCTGCGCGACCGGCAAATGGTGATGTTCCGCGAGGGCTACGACCTGCGGGAGACGACCCTGCGCGCGTGCGCGGAAGCCGGCTTCACCCCGCAGCTGGCCGTCGAGGGCGGCGAGATGGATGCCGTGCTGTGCTTCGTCGAGGCCGGGCTGGGCGCGGCGATCGTGCCGAGGATGGTGCTTTCCGGGCGCCCCGGCCTGCGCGGGACCCGGCTCGTGCGCCCGGCGCTGCGCCGCACGATCGGCCTCGCGCGCAGGGCCGACACCGCGCCGACGAAAGCGGTGCGCGCGTTCGAAACCGCGTTGCTGGACTTCCTGCACAGCACCGCCGTCACCGGCGACCTGCCCAGCGGGGTGGAGTTCATCGGCGGGAGACCGGGCTGAACCTCACCCGGCGGAGACCAGCACGATGCCGATACCCGTGTAGACCACCATGAGCGTGAGCATCGGGTACTGCCCGACTCGCAGCTCTCCCGCGCGCACCACCCGCAACGCCCGGTCGTGCGCGGACACCACTCCGGCGACGTGCCCGAGCACGATCGCGCCGACCTGCACCACTGCGATCACCGAAGGCGCCAGCACCGTGTAGTCGACCGCGGCACCGCCGACGCCGAGGAGGTCCCAGCCCCGGCCGAAGGGATCGGTGGCCAGCAGCCAGCCTCGCTGGCCCTCGAAGACGGCGAACGAGAAGTAGTGCGCCACGCTGTACCCGACCATGATCGGCACCAGCGGATACGTGAACTCGTCGTCCACAGTGGATATATCTGGCCGGAGGTGTGCCCCGGTCGTCCTGATCGCGTCGCGGTAGGCCCGGAAGTTCAGGGCGAGCACGACCAGGAGCGTCGCGGTCGCGAGCACCGAGGTCGCCGGTTGCCCGATGACACGGGTGAGATCGCTCCACGGCGACAGCCTGCTGAGGCCGTCGAACATGGTCCCGCCCAGCACCACGAGCGCCAGCGCGGTGTGGCCGGGCCCGGCACGGCCGTCGCGCAGCCCGGCCAGCGGGCTCCGCAGCACCAGCCGCCCGCCAGCGCTTCGCCCGAGCGGGGAAAGCGCGGCGATCAGCCCGGAATACACCTCGAAGGTGTCCGCACGGGCAAACCAACGCGGCCCGAACAGCGCCCCGCCGATCGTGTGCGTCACGGCGTAGATCGTCGCGAAGACCGCCACGGCGCGTGGCGAATCCGGGTGCGGGAAGGCCAGTTCCAGCCACAGGAACACGACCATGCCTGCGACCGCGACCAGGTATCCGGCTTCGTCGGACGGCAAATCGCGCCGCAGGGTGCGCGGGAGGCACCGACGAGCGATCGCCGCCAGCGGGCGCATCGGGTTCACCAGCCGCCAGAACGGGCCGAACACCAGCGAAGCCGGAATCAGGCCGACCCAGAACCACACGTAGAACCACGCCGGTGCCGGATTGCGTGAGGAGTCGTCGGCACCGAACCACGCCGCGGCCAGCAGCGCGCCGAACGCGATGAGACCGCAAGCTCGCAGCAGCGCACGCGTGCTCCGCGCGTCCGCGATACGCCGCAGCAGCAGCGGAAGCGGCACTTCTCGCCCTGCCGGGCGCGGCTTCGGCCTCAGGACGGAGACCACGAAGAACGCGATCAGCACCGCCGCCGCACCGGTGTAGAGCGCAAGCCAGAGCGGTACGGGTAGATCCGACCGCCCGCCGATCCCGTGGGCCAGTGCCATGGCCGCCCCTCTCCCATCGCGTTCCGAAGAACAGACGATGACGGCGGGCCCGATGTGACATCCGCACCGGCCGGGACGAGACCTAGGCCACACCGGCGGCGCCACGAGAGCCTTCACGAGCGGCAATCGCCTCCGGCTATCGAGCCCAGCGTCTCACCATATTGGACAGTGGCGGAGCGCTGTGCCTAGCTTTCTTTCGTGACTCTCCAAGACGAACGAGTCGAGCCCGCGGGCTCCGGAGCGCGCCTGGCCCGCGATCGAAAGCCCGCGGCCGGGCGTCGCCGGACGTCGATCGGCAGGCTGTGGTCGTCGACGGCCGGCAAGAAGATCGTCATGGCGGCGTCGGGTGCCATCCTGCTGCTGTACGTGGTCGTGCACATGCTGTCCAACCTCAAGATCTTCATCTCCCCGAGCAGCATCGACGCGTACGCGGTCTGGCTCCGCTCGCTGCTCGACGGCCTGCTGGGCTACGAGGGCTTCGTGTGGGTCGTCCGGTTCGTGCTGCTGGCCGCCGTCCTGCTGCACGCGACCGCGGCCTACCAGCTGGCGCGCCGGGCGCGGGCGGCCCGTCCGGTCGGCTACCGGCGCCGCCCGAAGGTGCAGGCGGGTTATGCGGTGCGCACCATGCGGTGGGGCGGCGTGATCCTCGCCTTCTTCATCGTCTACCACCTGCTCGACCTCACGACCGGCCACGTCAACCCGCACGGCGTGCACGGCGAGGTCTACCGGAACGTGGTGGCGAGCTTCCAGCGCTGGTACATCGCGCTGTTCTACGCGCTGGCGGTCTGCTCGCTCGGCCTGCACATCCGGCACGGGTTGTGGAGCGCCCTGCAGAGCCTCGGGGCGATGAACGCCGCGCGGCAACGAGCTGCGAAGCTGACCGCGCTCGTGGTCTCGATCGCCATCACCGCAGGGTTTCTCTCCGTGCCGTTCGCCGTGGTGACCGGGATTCTGAAATGAGGGCAACGATGCCGCTTTACACCGAGGGCGAACCGATCGCGGACGGCAAGGCACCGGACGAGCCGATCGCCCGCCGCTGGGAGCAGCGCCGGTTCTCCGCGCGGTTGCTGAGCCCGAACAACAAACGCAAGCGCACGGTGATCGTCGTGGGCACCGGGCTCGCCGGCGGGTCGGCCGCGGCCACGCTCGGCGAGCTGGGCTACCGCGTCTCGTCGTTCTGCTACCAGGACAGCCCCCGCCGCGCGCACAGCATCGCCGCGCAGGGCGGAATCAACGCGGCGAAGAACTACGCGGGCGACGGCGACAGCGTGTACCGGCTCTTCCACGACACCATCAAGGGCGGCGACTTCCGAGCCAGGGAGTCCAATGTGTACCGACTGGCCGAGATCAGCACGCAGATCATCGACCAGTGCGTCGCGCAGGGCGTCCCTTTCGCACGCGAGTACGGCGGGCTGCTGGACACCAGATCCTTCGGCGGCGCACAGGTTTCCCGCACCTTCTACGCGCGCGGCCAGACCGGGCAGCAGCTGCTGCTCGGCGCATACCAGGCGCTCGCCCGCCAGATCGCCGCGGGAACGGTGACCATGCACCCGCGCACCGAGATGCTCGATCTCGTCGTGATCGAAGGCAGGGCCCGCGGCGTGGTGGTTCGCGACCTGGTCAGCGGCCGGATATCCACCCACCTCGCGGATGCGGTGGTGCTCGCGACCGGCGGCTACGGAAACGCGTTCTACCTGTCCACCAACGCGAAGGGCTGCAACGCGACCGCGATCTGGCGCGCGCACCGCCGTGGCGCGTTGTTCGCCAACCCGTGCTTCACGCAGATCCATCCCACGTGCATCCCGGTCAGCGGCGAGCACCAGTCCAAGCTGACCCTGATGAGCGAGTCGCTGCGCAACGACGGCAGGGTGTGGGTGCCGCAGGCGCGCGGCGACACCCGGCCGCCGGAGCGGATTCCCGAAGCCGAGCGCGACTACTACCTCGAACGGATCTACCCCAGCTTCGGCAACCTGGTGCCGCGGGACATCGCCTCGCGGGCCGCCAAGAACGTCTGCGACGAGGGCCGGGGCGTCGGGCCCGGCGGGCGCGGCGTGTACCTCGACTTCGCCGACGCGATCGAGCGCCTCGGGGCGGCCGAGGTGAAGGCCAAGTACGGCAACCTCTTCGAGATGTACGAGCGGATCACGAACGAGGATCCGTACCGGGTGCCGATGCGGATCTACCCGGCCGTGCACTACACGATGGGCGGCCTCTGGGTCGACTACGACCTGCGCAGCACCATCCCGGGCCTGTTCGTGATCGGCGAGGCGAACTTCTCCGACCACGGCGCGAACAGGCTCGGGGCGAGCGCGCTGATGCAGGGCCTCGCCGACGGCTACTTCGTGCTCCCGAGCACCATCGGCGACTACCTCGCCGACTGTCCTACCGAGACGTTGACCGACAGCCACCCGGAGGCCGTCGCGGTGGCCGGGGAGGTCCACGAGCGCGTCGACCGGCTGCTCGCGGTCGGCGGCGATCGCACCGCCGACTCCTTCCACCGCGAGCTCGGCGGCATTCTGTGGGAGCACTGCGGCATGGAGCGCGACGCGGCCGGCCTCCGCGCGGCGATCGACCAGATCTCCGCGCTGCGCACGGAATTCTGGCGCAACGTTCGCGTTCCCGGCACCGGCGCCGAGCTGAACCAGTCGCTGGAGAAGGCCGGCCGGGTGGCCGACTTCCTCGAACTCGCCGAGCTGATGTGCGTCGACGCGTTGCACCGCGAGGAATCCTGCGGCGGGCATTTCCGCGCCGAGCACCAGACCGAGGACGGCGAGGCGCTGCGCGACGACGAGAACTTCGACTACGTGGCGGCCTGGGAGTTCACCGGCGACTCACCCGTGCTGCACCGCGAGCACCTCCAGTTCCACGAAGTCCGGCCGAGCCGGCGAAGCTACCAGTGACCGCGGAGGCAATCATGCGTTTCACCCTGCGCATCTGGCGCCAGGAGCGCCCGGACTCGGAAGGGCGGCTCGTCGAGTACGTCGTGGACGACGTCCTGCCGGACATGTCCTTCCTGGAAATGCTCGACGTGCTCAACGAGCGGCTCGCCACCGAGGGCGAGCAGCCGGTCGCGTTCGACCACGACTGCCGCGAAGGCATCTGCGGCATGTGCGGGCTGATGATCGACGGCATCGCGCACGGGCCGCAGCGGGAGACCACCACCTGCCAGCTCTACATGCGGCACTTCGACGAGAGCAAACCGATCACGATCGAGCCGTGGCGGGCGAAGCCGTTCCCGGTCGTGCGCGACCTGGTGGTGAACCGGAGCGCGTTCGACCGGATCGTCGAGTCCGGCGGATACATCAGCGCACCGACCGGCAGCGCGCCGGACGCGCACGCGGTTCCGGTACCCAAACGCGACGCGGACCGCGCGTTCGAGGCCGCGGCCTGCATCGGCTGCGGCGCCTGCGTGGCGGCCTGCCCGAACGGCTCCGGGATGCTGTTCACCGCGGCGAAGGCGACCCATCTCGGCAGCCTCCCGCAAGGCCGGCCGGAACGGCTCGGCCGCGCGGAGAGCATGCTGGAAACCCATGACGAGCTGGGTTTCGGCGGCTGCACCAACACTGGCGAGTGCACCGTGGTGTGCCCGGTGGGCATCCCGCTCGAAACGATCGCCCGGTTCAACCGCGATGTGCTGAAGGCATCCTTCCGCGACACGGCGGCGAGCTGACCGGCGAGTCAGCACGACGAACGGCACCCGGCTCCTCGGCCAGGTGCCGTTCGGCCCTGCACACATGGCCACCGTGGACGATCTCAACGGCCGAACCGGAAGATGACATCGGCTTGCTCCCGCAAGGCCGTGCGAGGCGGAGCAGCCGCGCCATTCCGGCCACCTGCAGCCTGAGGCCAGGCATGCTCCGGCGTGATTTTCCTTGTGGCCTAGACCTTTTCGCGTTTGTCAACACCGAGTGGGAGCGCGTCGACGAGCACGTGCTCGAACGGCTCCGCGAGCACTCCGTGGCCAACCTCGGCGATGCCCTCGACCGGCTGAACATCGTCGACGGCGGGATCGCGCCGATCTGGAGCGGAGCGAAGGCTGTCCGAGGAGAACTGCGCGCGAATCCTGGAGCTGGAACCGCGGATCGACCTCGTCGTCGACCACGCGCTCCTCCCGCCGATGCGGTGGCCCGCCGACTTCGCCGGCGATCCGTCATGGCGACGCACGCCGGAGCAGCAGCGCGCCTTCGAGGCCGCCATCGACTCGGCGGATGCGCTCTACGGCATCCCCGACGTGAACCCGCTCGCCCTGGCGCGAGCGGTGCGGTCCAACCCGCGGCTGAGCTGGGTGCACACGATGGCCGCCGGCGGTGGCGGCCAGGTCAAGGCGGCGGGGCTCAGCGCCGACGAGCTCGACCGCGTGCTCTTCACGACCTCGGCCGGTGTGCATGGGGCACCGCTCGCCGAGTTCGCCGTCCTCGGCGTGCTCGCGGGTGCCAAGAGCCTTCCGCGCCTGAACCGCCAGCAACGCGACCGCGAGTGGAGCGGCCGCTGGACGATGGGGCAGGTGAGCGAGCAGAAGGTCCTTGTGCTCGGCCTCGGCGGGATCGGCCGGATCGTCGTCCAGAAGCTGCACGCGCTGGGCACCACCGTCATCGGCACGAGCCGGAACAACATCAGCGTCGCCGGCGTTGCCGAAGTCGTGCATCTCGACCGGCTGATCGACGTGGCACCGACGGTGGATGCCGTCGTGAACACGCTTCCCGGTACGTCGGCGACCGAGCGCCTGCTCGACGGCCGCTTCTTCGGCGCCCTCCGGCCCGGCGCCTCCATCGTGAACGTCGGCCGCGGAACCGTCATCGACGAGGCGGCACTCATCGACGCGCTCAGGTCCGGCCAGGTCGGTTTCGCCGCGCTGGACATCTTCGAAACGGAGCCACTGCCGGCCGACAGCCCACTGTGGGAACTGGGCAACGTGCTGGTGAGCCCGCACACCGCGGCACTCAACGCCGCGGAAGACCGCCTCATCGCCGAGCTCTTCGCCGCCAACGCCACTCGGCTGCTCGATGGGCGGAGCCTGCTCAACCGCGTGAACACAGTCGAGTTCTACTGACCAGGAAGATCAAGCAACATGACCTCAGCTTTCGACCTCACCGGCCGGGTCGCCCTGGTCACCGGTTCGAGCCGCGGGATCGGGCTCAGCATCGCCGAAGGACTCGCCGATGCCGGGGCCACGATCGTGCTCAACGGCGTCGATCCGGTTCGCCTCGAAGCCACGCGCAAGACGCTCGCCCAGCGGTTCGGCGACGACCGGGTCGCGGCACGGGCGTTCGACGTCGTCGACGAGGCCGCGGTGGCGGCGGCCGTCGAGTCGATCGAGTCCGGAGTGGGCGCCATCGACGTCCTGGTGAACAACGCCGGCATCCAGCACCGCGAGCCCCTCGTCGACGTGAGCCTCGCCGACTGGCAACGCGTGATCGACATCGACCTCACCGGTGCGTTCGTGGTGGGCCGCGACGTCGCGAGGCGGATGCTGCCGCGCCACTCCGGCAAGATCATCAACATCTGCTCGGTCCAGACCGATCTCGCCCGCCCGACCATCGGTCCCTACACGGCGGCGAAGGGAGCGCTGCGCAACCTCACGCGGGCCATGACGGCGGAATGGGCCGGCGAAGGGCTCCAGATCAACGGAATCGCGCCCGGGTACATCCACACCGAGATGACGCAGAAACTCGTGGACGACGAGGCGTTCAACGCGTGGATCCTCGGCCGCACGCCGGCCCGGCGCTGGGGAACGGTGGCCGATCTGGTCGGCCCGGCCGTGTGGCTTTCCTCCAGCGCATCCGATTACGTCAACGGCCAGGTCATCTTCGTCGACGGCGGCATGACGGTCGTCGTCTGAGAGATCCTTTCAGAATGCGGCGTCAGCCGCATGCGGTGAGGGACTCAGCTTGCACCGCCGCGGGTTCTCAGATGTCGTCTGGCGAGGACAGCCCCGAAGCCGCGTATTGGTCATACGTAAGTCGGGGATCCCACAGACCAGACGGCAGCTGTAAATCCCGCAGGGGGCCGCCACCCGCGCCGCCACGCAAACCCATTCTGCAACCACCCCTGAGAACGGGAGTGTTCATGACATCCAGCACCACAACCGCCGTCGTCGCCCACGCTGCCGACGACTTGCGAGTCGAGCGAATCGCCGTCCGGTCGCCCGAGCCCGGGGAGGCCGTCGTCGCGGTCGCCTACGGCGGCATCTGCGGTTCGGACCTCCACTACTGGCAGCACGGCGCCGTCGGGGAGTCGATCCTGCGCGCGCCGATGATCCTCGGGCACGAGGTGGCCGGAACCGTCGTGCGGGCCGCCGCCGACGGCACGGGACCGTCCGCGGGCACGCCGGTCACCGTCCACCCGGCCACCCGCGAGCACACCGACGTCCGGTTCCCCGAGAACAGCCCGAACCTCTCCCCCGGCGTGCGCTACCTCGGCTCGGCCGCACGATTCCCCCACACCGAAGGTGCCTTCGCCAGCGAGGTCGTGCTTCCCGCGACGATGCTCCGCGAGCTGCCGGCCGGGCTCGACCTCCGCGTCGCGGCGCTCATCGAACCGGCCAGCGTCGCCTGGCACGCCGTTTCGAAGGCGGGCGACCTCAGCGGCAAGCGCGTGCTCGTCATCGGCAGCGGCCCCATCGGCGCCCTCGTCGTCGCCGTGGCCAAACGTGCCGGTGCCGCGGAGATCGTGGCGGTCGACCTGCACGACAAGCCCCTCGAAATCGCCACCGCCCTCGGGGCGACGCGGACGCTGAAAGCCACCGACGCCGAGGCCATCGCCGCGGTCGACGCGGACGTGGTGTTCGAGTCCTCCGGAAACCACCGCGGCCTCGCATCCGCCATCGCCGGCGCCACCCGGGGCGCAATGGTGGTCATGGTCGGCCTCCTGCCGACCGGTGACCAGCCCGTGCCGGTCTCGCTCGCGATCACCCGGGAGCTCCGCCTGGTCGGCTCGTTGCGGTTCAACGACGAGATCGACGAGGTGATCGCGGCGATCGCCGACGGCTCGCTGGCGATCGACCCGATCATCACCCACACCTTCCCCGTCGACGAGGCGCTGGAAGCGTTCGGAGTCGCCGCCGACGCCTCGGTGTCCGGCAAAGTGCTGCTCGCCTTCTGAAGCGGACGACGGCCTGCATCCGGTCGCCGATGTGGAGAAGATGGCGAGCGGTACAGCGCGCACCGACCTGGACAGGTGGCCGTGGCTCCGCGACGGCGGCCGAACGCTTCACGCACTATCCGAACCAGAGAGGTCCTCATGGACACCAGGACAGAAATAGCGAACATCGGCGTCGTCGGTCTGGCGGTGATGGGCTCGAACCTGGCCCGCAACCTCGCCTCGCGCGACGGCAACACCGTCGCCGTCTACAACCGCACGTACGCGCGCACGAAGGAGCTCGTCACCGAGCATCCTGAGGCCGGATTCGTGGCAGGCGAGTCGATCGACGACTTCGTCGCGTCGCTGGCGAAGCCGCGCACCGCGATCATCATGGTGCAGGCCGGGGCGGGCACGGACGCGGTGATCGACCAGCTCGCCGAGCGCTTCGAGCCCGGCGACATCATCGTCGACGGCGGCAACGCGAACTTCCACGACACCATCGCCCGGGAGAAGCGGATCGCGCCCACCGGCATCCACTTCGTCGGCGCCGGCATCTCCGGCGGCGAGGAGGGCGCGCTGCACGGCCCGTCGATCATGCCGGGCGGCACGGAGGAGTCCTACCAGACCCTGGGCCCGATCCTCGCCTCGATCGCGGCCGTCGCCGAGGGCGAACCGTGCGTCACCCACGTCGGCACCGACGGCGCGGGCCACTTCGTGAAGATGATCCACAACGGCATCGAATACGCCGACATGCAGCTGATCGCCGAGGCGTACGACCTGCTGCGCACCGTCGGCGGCCTCCAGCCCGCGGCCATCGCCGACGTCTTCGCCGGCTGGAACGAGGGTTCGCTGGAGTCCTACCTGATCGAGATCACCGCCGAGGTGCTGCGCCACGTCGATCCCGCCACCGGAAAGCCCTTCGTCGACATCGTGCTCGACCAGGCCGGTTCGAAGGGCACCGGCGTGTGGACCGTGCAGAACGCGCTGGACCTCGGCGTCCCGGTGGGCGGCATCGGCGAGGCCGTGTTCGCCCGCGCCGTCTCCTCCAAGCCTGCACAGCGCGCAACGGTGCAGCGGATCGTCACCTCGCGGCCGGCGGTGCAGGAGGTCGACGCCTCTTTCGCCGACGACGTCGCCAAGGCGCTCTACGCCTCCAAGGTCGTCGCGTACGCGCAAGGCTTCGACGCCATCATCGCCGGTGCGGAGAAGTACGGCTGGAACATCCGCAAGGACAGGATCGCCAAGATCTGGCGCGGCGGCTGCATCATCCGCGCCCAGTTCCTCAACCGCATCGCCGAGGCCTACGACGAGAACCCGGACATCGCCACCCTGCTCGAGGCGCCCTACTTCGCGCAGGCCGTCGCCGATGGCGAGGCCGCCTGGCGCCGCGTCGTCGCCACGGCCGCGCTATCCGGCGTGCCGGTCCCGGGCTTCAGCTCCGCGCTCAGCTACTACGACTCGCTGGCCGTGAAGCGGCTCCCCGCCGCGCTCGTGCAAGGCCAGCGCGACTTCTTCGGCGCGCACACCTACAAGCGTGTCGACAAGTCCGGCACCTTCCACACCCTCTGGTCCGGCGACCGCACCGAGGCCGAAATCCCCGGCCATTAGTGCGGTGACCACAAACGATCATCGGGTTGGTCGCGCAGCCCGGGACTGAGGACGACCCCACCGGTGGTGTCGTCCACTCCGTACCCGGGCACGATCCCGACGCTGCGCGGCCAGCACATCCGGGTGCCGATTGTTCGCGTTGGGCCACCGCAGATACGCGTGCAACTCCCGCCCTCCCCACCGGCCGAAACTATGATTCGGCCTCGGGCCGCCACAATCGTTGGAGAAAACGCGTGAGTGATGTCAGCATCGGCACCGGCAAAGTGGTCGTGAACAGGGCGATGTCGCTGGACGGCTTCATCGCCGGTCCTGGCCACGCGATGGACTGGATCGCCGAGTACCTGACTGCGGACACGTTCCCGGAGGTCATGGCAGCCACGGGCGCCATGCTCATCGGCCGGGGCACGTACGAGGTCGCCAAGCGTATGACCGACCAGGACACCACCTACGACGGGGGAGCACAGTTCGTCCTCACCCACGAGCCTCCCGACGAGCCGGACCCTACCGTCACGTTCCTCACCTGTGATATTGAAGAAGCCGTTGCCACGGCACGAAGCGCCGCGGGCGGCAAGAACCTGGAGATCCTCGGTGCTGACGTGGCCGCCCAGTGCCTGCAGCGCGGGCTCGTCGACGAGATCCTGGTGTATGTCCTACCGGTGCTGCTCGGCGACGGTGTCCGCTTCTCACCCCCCAGCCTCGACAGGATCGACCTGGAACCTTTCAGCAACACCCAGTCGGGCGCCGTCACGATGCTCCGCTTCCGCGTGCGAAAGTAGGCGCGGCCCTCGAACAGCTGACACCAGCACGCGCGGACACCCTGATGTCCAGCTCGGGCCGGACATCGGCGACGTGCCTCGCGTTGCCCATGATCCGGTCGCCCTCCTGGCCAATGTGGTCACGACCCTGCCCCTGCGCCTATCTCATCCTCGATGCGAAGGCTCGTGCGGGATTGAGGGCGTCCCCACCGGCGGTGTCGTTCACTCCGTACCCGGGCGCGTTCGCGGCGTTGCGCGGCCAGCACGTCCGGCTGCCGACTGTTGGCGTTGCGCCAGCGTAGGTACGCGTGCAACTCCCGTGCGAGCGCGGGGTGGTTGGGATGGTCGGAGTTGGCAACCGTGAACTGCCGTAACGGACCGAACTGCGCCTCGATCGGGTTGGCCCAGGAGGCGTTGGTCGGGGTCAGACACAACTCGACCTTGTGCCGGGCAGCCCATGCCCGGATCGCCGGGGTGGTGTTGCAGGCCAGGTTGTCGCAGATGATGTAGATCGGGGCGCCGTCTGGGCGGGTCGCGCGAATGGATTTGAACGCGGCCAACGTGCGCTGCCCGCCCTTGTGTTCGTGCAGCACACCCCACAGCCGGTCCGCTGAGAGGCTGTAGCAGCGTCGGTGATGTGGCGGGGACGGCCGCCCGCCCAGTGAGGGCACAAACAGGCCAGTCCCTCGGCGTTGAAGGCGTGGATGACATCGCGCGGTGTCGGCGTCCGCGGCGACCAGGCGGGCGATCGCCGGCACGGTGGTGCCGCAGGCCGAGGCCATGATGATCAGTGCGCGGCGGACCCGGATTGATTCGTGGTTACCCCGGCGGACCAGGCGTAACAGGTAGTAGCCCTCATCCTGGCTCAGGCGACGGGCCCGGACGGGTTCGGACATGACGCGCCTCGTTCCGACCCCCAGGCATGATCGACAGTGCTCGCAAGGGTCGCCCGAGTCACGCATCGGGTCGGCGTGTCGCCCACCAACCCGTGATCATTTCTGGTCACCGCACTAGCGAGCCGCGTGCCTGCCGAGGTGAATCTCGGCAGGCACGCGGGAACGCCGGTCACCGCGAGCGCTTTACCGCCGGGTGCGGCTAATCCTCATGGCGTGGTGAGCGGGATGATCCGGCGGAACTTGCCACCGGACGACCGCTGCGGCGGCTCCTCCGCGCGTTCGAGCGTCACGTGGTCGGCTTCGTGCTCGGCAAGCAGGCGGCTGATCTCATCGCGCACCGCCTGCCATACGCGGTCGGCGTCGGCGCCGTCCCTGGGTTGCAGTCGTACGCGCAGCGTGGTGGGCGTCGTCTGGAGGATCTGGAACCCGTCGATGCCGGGAGCGCGGTCCAGCACGGTGCCGACGAGCATCGGCGAGATGCTGACGTGCCCGCCGCCGTCGGCGGGGAAGCTGAGCACGTCGGCGGCGCGACCCGCTACCCGGATGGCCGGCAGCGGGTTGCCGCAGGGGCAGGGGTCGGGGCGGAGCAGGACGCTGTCGCCGAGGTCGTAGCGCAGGAACGGCTGGACCCGGTTGGCGAGGTTGCTGATCAAGACCGTGTGCGACGGCTGCCCGGCCGGGACCGCCCGGTGGTCGGCGTCGACCGGCTCGACCACGACCCAGTCGCTGTTGACGTGGTACCAGCCGTGCGCGCAGCCGACGCTCAGGAAGTTGCATTCGGTCGCGGCGTAGGCGGCGCGGACCTTGGCGTGGAACGCGGCCGCGATCCGGTCCCGGACGTCGGCCGTCAGCGTCTCACCGCCCGGCATGACGACCGACGGGCGGAGGCGCAGGCGGCCGGCCTCTTGCTCCTCCGCCAGCTGCGCGAGCGTGCTCAGGAAACCGGCGACGTTGGCGGGGTTGTACCGGTTGAGCTCGTCGACCAGAGTCGGCAGCGGCTGGTCGATCGGGAAGGACCGCATGATCCGGCCGAGCCGCGGGTGGTCGCGGCGGAACCGCTCCGCCGAGGCGACGGTGTAGAAGTGGCCGCTGGGTGCGGCGATGACGGCGGTGCGGCCGCCGCGGGCGAGCGCGCGGACGGCGTCGCGGAATCCCAGCACGCCGCGGGTGCGTGACGAGAGGGCGGTCGGCACGGCCAGGTTCCGCTCGTCCAGCACGAACAGCCCGCGCAGACCGCTGGTTCCGGAGGTGGTGGCCACCAGGTACCGGTCCTGGAACCGCGCCCCGACGAGGTCCGGATCGGCGACGAACGCCTCGACCCGCTCGCGGGTCACCCGGCGGTCGGTGACCCAGTCGTCGAAGTGCCCCATCAGCGTCTTCTTGTCGGTGACCGGGAGCAGCGAGGGGTCGTCGACCGCGGCGGGCAGGTCGCGGTACAGCTCGCGGTAGTACGGCGAGTTCGCGCGGGCGTGTGCCACCATCTCGGCCAGGCGGGCGCGTTGCCGCCGCGCGATGGCGGCGGGGCCCTGCCGCATGTCCCGCCGTGCCTCGCGGGCGAGGCGCCGGACGCTTTCGGTCATGATGAGCTGGTCCTCTCTCCGGACGGATCCGGGCTTTCCTCGGTCGGTCGCACCGAAACCAGGCCGTGCAGGGCGACGTCGAGACCTCGCCGGGCCGCGTCCCACAGCTCGTCCTGCGACCGTCCCAACTGGACGCTCGCGAGGCCCGCCTGCTGAATGGCGCCGATCACGGCGCCGGTCATCGCCGCCGCCGTGATCGGGTCGAGCCGGCCGGGGAACGCCGCCAGCAGCTCATCGGCGATCCGCCGCTGCAGGTCCGACAGCAGGTACAGCCCCTTGGCCTGCAGCGCCGGCGTGGTCAGCGCCAGCCGGGCCGCCGCCGACAACTCCGCGGGCTCCCGGCGGGGAACCTTGGGCCGGCGATGAGCGGCGAAGGCCTCAACCGCCCGCGCCAGCACCTCGCCCGGACCTTCCTCCGGCCGACGTTCCGCAATCGCCGCGAACAGCACGTCGAAATCCCGTGCGGCGTCGTTGAACAGCACCTCGTCCTTGCTGCGGAAGTAGTTGAAGAACGTCTTGGGATCGACATCCGCCACGGCGGCGATCTCCGCGACCGTGGTCTGCTCGTACCCCTGTTCCTCGAACAACCTGACGGCCGCCATGACGATCCGGCGTCTGGTCAGCTGCTTCTTCCGCTCGCGCCGCGACTCCTCCACGAGGCAAAACTACACCCACTGGAATTTTCCATCAACTGGAAAATTTCGGCGAACAGCGGCCGGCAGATCAGCCGCGCCTCGCGAACTTGCGCCCGGACGATCCGCCTCAGTAGAGTGAACATCAGTTCATTCAAAATCGACGGTGGAGACGGGAATGCCGAGGACGGCCGAGCAGTACGCGGCGATGCGCTCCGACACCCACGAGAAGATCCAGGCCGCCGCGATCGGCCTGTTCGCGCGGAAGGGCTTCGCCGCCACGTCCGTGCGGGACATCGCGCAAGCGGCCGAGATCAGCACGGGCCTGATGTACCGGCACTACGCGACGAAGGAAGCGCTGTTCGACGACCTGGTCTCCCAGGCCGCGGACGGCCTGGCCAGGGTGGCGACGGCATTCGAGCAGGCCATCGAGCAGGAGGCGCCGCCGGCGGAGCCGATCCGGGAATTCGTGCGCGAGTTCGCCGGCGATCTCGCGGCCGACAACGGGTTCGCCGAGTTCTCCCTGATCATGGGCCAGGCACTACTGATGCCGGACCGGCTGCCGCACGCGAAGCGCCTGGCGGAGCAGCACCGAACGCTGGCCGCACGCACGACCGAGCTGATCGAGCGGGGTCAGCGCCGCGGCGAGTTCGTCGGCGGAAACGCCGGCGACCTGACGACGTGCTTCTTCGCCCTGCTAGACGGGCTCGCATCGATGAAGTTCGTGATGGGCGAGGACTTCACACCCCCGGATCCGTCCGCCGTGACCGCAATGTTGATCAAGGAGGATCGGTGACGATAGACGTGAAGCGCGGGAACGAGCTGGGCGAGGAATACCGGACGGCGATCGCCGAGGTCTACATCGACGGGTTCGGCGAGCACCTGGAGTACTTCTCGAAGGATCGCCGCAAGCTCGTCGCGGCCTTCGAGCACATGCTCGTGCTCGACCTCTTCCACGTCGCCCTCGTCGACGGCCGCCCGGCCGCGATCGCCGCCTGCACCGACGGCGTCCAGCTCTCGACCCGGCACGACGTGCGCGTGCTGCGCCGCCACCTAGGGCTACTCAAGGGCACTGTCGCCGATGTCGGTTTCCGGCGGGAATTCAAGAAACCGTGGGCGCAGGCGGAACCGGGAACGGCGTCGATCGAGTTCGTGGCGACGGGCTCGGCTCACCGGGGGCGCGGAGTCGCGACGGCGCTGCTGCAGCACATGCTCGCGTTCCCGCAGTTCAGCACTTACGTGCTGGAAGACATCGCCGACACCAACGCGCCCGCGCTCCACCTCTACGAGAAGCTCGGCTTCCGCGAGTCCAAGCGCACAAAGGTGCGGCACACCAAGCGAACGGGGATCAACGCGTACATCTCGATGCGCCTCAGCCAGGCATAGCGCCGAAGATTCATGCGGAATCATGCATAAATCGCCAAACGGGTGAACGCCCTTTAGATGATCATGGCCATGACTCTCATCGAACCACCCACGCCGCAGTCCGTCATCCGGGCCATGGGCAACCTCGGCGCCGAAATCCAGACCCCCGACGAAGGCACCGACCAGGGCGACATGCCGTTCCTGCTCGGCGCGCTGCTCACCCACGTCGAACGCCTCGTCGCCGAGCAGATCGGCGATCGGCACGACGATGTCGTTCAGGGCTGGATCTTCGCGATCGACGGAGAGCCCGGCGAAGCGCTGGAACTGATGCACCGGCGGGTCCTGCACATGCAGCACCAGCTCGTCACCATCGCCGAGAACACCGAGCCCGATGACACCGGCGCGCAGATCCTCAACACCACCAACCACGCCGCGGTCGCACTGCTGTACCTGATCAGCATGTGGGGCGTGTGGCGCAGCGACGAGAACGACCCCGAATGGCTGGAGAGCACCCGCAAGGAAGCCCTGGCCCGGCTGCACGATGCCGTGTCCTACCTGAGCGCCGACACCAACCAACAGGGCTGACCCGCCTCTCCGACCAGCGCAGCGGAAACGCCTTTCTGGTGGGCACCGCTCCTTCCGGGGCGGCGAGAATCGCAACCTGATCCGGCGGTCCGCGAGGAACGCCGCCAGCCGCCCCGGATCCTCGTCGACGACCACGACCTGCGGCCCGGCCCTCGCATCCGGCGCCGGGCCGCTCAACTCCTCCCCTGCTCCACCGCCGCGCGCAAGCCTCGAACGCGGCCCCTGCTGCTTCAGCACCAAGGACATCCGGCTCGGCGCAGTGACACCGAAGGCGATCCTGTTCCTCGTAGCGACCCCGGTGCCGATCGCAGACCTGGCCGGACTGCCGTTCTTCGCGCTACTGAGCCTCGCCGTCCGGTGCCACCGATCCGCCAACCCGCCGCACGGCACGGAAATCCCCTGTGGACTCCTGATCGAATCGAGTCCTAAGTGGACCAGATTCGCGGCCGGGCCGAGCAGCCCTCGATCCCCATCACCGAGAGCGACGCGTTGACCACGCGGGGCGCGAACCAGGCCCAACTCGACAGTTGACTCACATCGTGGGTTCATGCTCATAATGCGGGCACACATGCCGTTGGGTCGCGCGGCGAAGTGCAACGGAGCACGAACGGACGGACACCCGAATGTCGGACACGGCAATCCTGATCAACACCGCGGTGGCGGTCGCCGCCATCGTGGCGCTGATCGTCAGGTTCAAGTTCAACCCGGTCGTCGCCCTGGTCCTGGGCTCCTGCTACCTGGGGCTTTCCGCCGGGCTCGGCGTCGAGGGGACGGTGACCGCGATCGGCGACGGCTTCGGCGACATCATGGCCGAAATCGGCCTCCTGGTCGCCTTCGGCGTGCTCACCGGTGCCGTCCTGCGCGACCTGCGGGCGATCGAACGGCTGGTGGACGCGCTGCTGCGCGTCGTCGGCCCCAAGCGCATCCCGCACGCGATGGCGCTGACGATCGCCACCTTGCTGCAATCGATCTTCCTCGACGTGCTGCTGGTGATCTCCGGGCCGCTCGCCAAGGCCATCGCGCCGAAGCTGGGCCGCTACGGCACCGCCCGGATGGCCACCGCCCTGGCCATCGGCCTGGAATGCGGGATCGTGTTCACCGTTCCCGGCGTCGGCGCCCTTGCGCTCGCCGCGCTGCTGCACGTGCCCCTCGGCACGTACCTGTTCTACGGGCTCGTCGTGGTCATCCCGACCGTGACGATCTCGATCACCCTGATGACGTTCGTGCTCACCCGCGGCTGGTGGAAGCCGGAACTGGACGAACTACCCCAGCCCGCAACCGAAACCGCTCCGCTGCACAACGACGCCCCGGACCCGCGAGGACAAGCGCCGCTGCTGGTGCTGTTCGCGCCGCTGCTCGTCTCCCTGGTGCTGATCGCCGCGGGCGCACTGGCGGAGGCGCTGGAATGGCAGAACGCGGTGCTTTCCTTCCTGGCGAGCCCCGTCGTGGCCCTGATGCTCGGACTGATCGGGACCTGCTTCGTCGGCCGGAGGTTCCTGGGCCGGTCCGCCGTGGAGGAGGCACTCGGCCGCGGCCTGCGCGACAGCGGCCCGATCCTGCTGCTCAACGGTGTCGGCGGATGCCTCGCCGCGGTCATCTCGCAGGCCGGGCTGGGCGACATCCTCGGCAAGTACTTCGCCGCCAACGCCTGGGCGCCGCTGCTCCTGGTCTGGACGATGGCAGCGGTCCTGCACGTCGCGGTCGGATCCGTGACGATCTCGGCGATCACCTCGGCCGGGCTCCTCGCGCCGCTGGCGCCCGTGCTGGGTCTCAACCCGGTGCTGATCGCGCTGGCGGCCGGCGCGGGATCGCTGTTCATGGTCCACCTGACCAGCAACACGTTCTGGCTCCTGCAGTCACTGCTGGGCCAGACCACGCGCGGCACCCTCAAGACCTGCTCGGTCGGCGTCTCCGTCGCCTCCGTCGTCGCGATGGGACCGGTCCTCGCGCTCAGCCTCGTCCTGTGACCGGAAACCCGCTCGCGGAAAGGAAGAAATGCACAACGACAGCAGCCGGTTCCCGCTGGAGGGCGTGCGCGTCCTCGAACTCGGCAACTACATCGCCGCCCCGACCGCCGGCCGGATGCTGGCCGACTTCGGCGCCGAGGTCATCAAGGTGGAACGGCCCGGCACCGGCGACGAACTGCGGAACTGGCGGCTCTACGCCGGTTCGACGTCGATGCTGTTCCACACCATCAACCGCGGCAAGAAATCGGTCGTGCTGGACCTGAAGACCCAGCGGGGCCGCGACGTCGTGCTGGAGCTGGTGCGCCACTGCGACGTCGTCATCGAGAACTTCCGGCCCGGCACGCTGGAGAAGTGGGGCCTGGGGCCGGAAGCGCTGGAAGCCGCCAACCCGGACGTGGTGCTGGCCCGCATCTCGGGCTTCGGCCAGACCGGGCCGCTGGCCGACCGGCCCGGCTTCGCCGCGGTAGCGGAGGCGATGGGCGGCTTGCGCGACCTGGTGGGCGAAGCCGATCGACCGCCGTCCCGCGTCGGAGTGTCCATCGGGGACTCCATCGCCGGCCTGCACGCGGCCTTCGGCATCGTGGTTTCGCTCCTGCAACGCTCGACGGCTCGCAATGCCGAGCGGCGGCCGCTCGCCGACCGCGTCGTCGACATCGCGCTGCACGAGGCGGTCTTCTCGATGATGGAATCCCTGGTGCCCGACTACCTCGCCCACGGCGTCCAGCGCCGGCGCGTCGGCGGCCGGATGGAAGGCATCGCCCCGACCAACGCCTATCCCTGCCGCGACGGCAGCAGCGTGGTCATCGCGGGCAACGGAGACTCGATCTTCCGCCGCTACATGCAGGCGATCGGCCGCGCCGACCTCGCCGACGATCCGGAGCTGCAGACCAACGCGGGGCGGTGGGCCCGGCGGGACGAGCTCGACGACGCCATCGCGGAGTGGACTTCCGCGCACACCCGCGCGGAAGTCCTGGCCGCGCTGGACGACGCCGGAGTCCCGGCCGGGCCGATCTACACGGCCGCCGACATCTGCGCCGACGAGCAGTACCGCGCACGCGGGATGATCCAGGAACTCGCGGTCGACACCGGCGGGGGAGAGCCCATCGAGGTCGGATTCCCCGGTGTCGTACCGGTAATCGGCTCGACGTCGCTCCCGGTTCGTTCGCCCGGACCGGAACTCGGCGCGCACACCAACGAGGTGCTCGGCTCGCTGCTGGGCCAGAGCGCAGTAGAGGAGCGGAAGTGACGAACGAATCCCGGGCCACGCTCCGCGACGTGACGTTGCGCGATGGCCTGCAGCTCACCGGCAAGCAGTTGCCGACCGGGCGCAAGGTGGCCGTGGTCCGGGAACTGCTGCGCCTCGGCGTGCCGGCCGTCGAGGTCGGCTCGCTCGCGCGCGCCGACCTGGTGCCCTCCATGGCGAACACCCTCGAAGTCGTCGAGCGGCTCAGCCCCGACGAGCTCGCCCGCTGTTGGGTCTGGGTGGCCACGCCGCGCCACGTGCAACGCGCCGCCGAGGCCGGAGCCGTCAACTTCCAGTACTGCCTGTCGGCCTCCGACAGCCACAACCGGGCCAACATCGGACGCTCCACAGAGGACAGCCTCGCGGCCATGCCCCGCGCCATCGAGCACGCCCAGGACGCCGGCGGGCGCATCCAGCTGTGCATCGCCACCGCGTTCACCTGCCCGTTCGACGGGTTCGTGCCCGAGCAGCGGGTCCTCGACATCGCCGCCGATCCGCGCACGACCGGCGCCGCCGACATCGTCGTCTGCGACACCCTCGGCCAAGCCGTCCCCGGGCAGGTCACCAGCCTGATCACCAAGATCGCCCGGCACGCCCCACCGCGCCGGATCGTCTACCACGGGCACGACACCTGGGGCCTCGGCGTGGCCAACTCCCTGGCCGCCATCGCCGCCGGGGCCGGCGAGGTCGACGGCGCGCTCGGCGGCCTCGGCGGATGCCCGTTCGCACCCGGGGCCAGCGGCAACGCCAGCACCGAGGACCTGCTCTTCGCGCTCCGCCCGGACTGGCTCGGCCCCGACACCTTCGCCCGGATCGTCGAGCTCTCCGGCGAGCTGCTCGACGAACTCGGCGAACCCAACCGGTCCCGCGCCGTCCAAGGCGCCCGCTCCAGCGCGACCGCCTTCCCCTGGGCGCTCGCACCCGGCCAGGAGGCGTGCCGATGACCCGCCCGACGTTCCTCGTGACGACTCCGCTACCTGATCCCGGCATGCGCATGCTGGAGGCCGCGGGCGAAGTCGTGGTGCCGGAGCGCGCGCTGGTCGCCGACGAGCTCGGCGCGGCATGCTCCACCGGGAACCACGATGTCGTCGTCGCGCAGCTGACCGACGTGTTCGACGAGGCCACGCTCGCCGCGGCTGCGGTCCGCGGCATCTCCAACTACGCGGTCGGCTACGACAACGTCGACGTCGCGGCCGCGACCCGCCGCGGCATCCTCGTCTGCAACACCCCCGGTGTGCTCACCGCCGCCACCGCCGACCTCGCGATGCTGCTGATCCTCGCCACCGCGCGGCGCTGCGTGGAAGCCGACGCGTACCTGCGAAGCGGGCAGTTCCGCGGCTGGCAACCAGAACTGCTGCTCGGTTCCGACGTCACGGGCGCCACCTTGGGCCTGGTCGGTTTCGGCCGCATCGCCAGGGCGACGGCCGAACGCGCCCTCGGGTTCGGCATGACCGTGCGCTACACCGCCCGCCGGGAGGTGCCCGACGACGAACTCGGCCCGCTCGCCGGCCGGGTGCGGCGCGTCGAGTTCGACGAACTCGTGCGCACCAGCGACTTCCTGTCCCTGCACGTCCCGCTGACCGACGACACCCATCACCTCATCGACGCCGACGCCCTGCGCGCGATGAAACCCACGGCGTACCTGATCAACACCTCGCGCGGCCCGATCGTCGACGAGCGGGCGCTGGTCGACGCGCTGCGGGACGGCCAGATCGCGGGCGCCGGCCTCGACGTCTACGAGCAGGAACCGGAGGTGGCCGATGGGCTGGCGGAACTGCCCAACGCGACCCTGCTGCCGCACGTGGGCAGCGCTACCCGCTCGGTGCGCTCCACGATGGCGCGCCTGTGCGCCGCCAATGCGATCGCCATGGCGCGCGGCGAAATGCCCGAGCACCCGGTGAACCCGGAGGCGCGGCTCAGCTCGGGTACCGGCCACCGAGCGCGCGGGTGATCCGCTCCGCGTGCTCCACCACGACGTCGACCCACTCCACGCACTTCTCGTAGGGCATCCGCAGGGTGGGCCCGTGCACCATCACCGCGCCGAGAACGTCGGTGGCCGAATCGAAAACCGGCGCTGCCAGGCCCGAAGCCCCGTCGACGCGTTCGCCCACCGTGATCGCGTATCCCTCGGACGCCGTCTGCCTGATCAACCGGTTCAGCTCGTCCCGATCGGTCACCGTGCTCTCGGTCAACCGGGGCAGCTCGGCGTCGAGCACGCGCTCGGCCAGCTCCGGGTTCCAGGCGAGCAGCACCCGGCCCGAGGAACCGACCGTGATCGGCGCGATGTCTCCGACCGACATCGCCCGCCGCAGCGCGTGGTGGGTCTCCGCGACGGCAACGCAAACCCGGTGCTCGCCTTCGGTGCGGAAGAAGCACGCCGTCTCGCCGGTCACATCGCGCAGATCCTTCAGCACGGGATTGACCACGCCCAGCACGTCGAGGTCCTTGCCCGCGGCGGCGCCCCAGTAGGCCATCTGCACGCCGATCCGGAACCGGTCCTCGGCGCGGTCCAGGAACCCGTGCGCGACCAGGTTCGTCACGAGCCGCTGCACGGTGGACTGCGGAAGCCCGGTCGCCTGCTGGATCTCCCGCAACGTCAACGACGGCCGCCGCAACGTGAACGCGTTCAGGATCTCCGCGATCTTGCCGAGCACGAGCAGCGGACGCTGCGCCCCACCCGCGGATTCTCCACCGGTTGCCATGCCCAGAACTTACGGCAAAGAACGAGCGCCACCAGCACCCACACCGGCAGGACGAGGATTCCTTGCCGTTCAAGCGCTCCCGCGGTTCATCCGCGACAGGTCGTAGATGTCGAGGGTCGTCGCGCCCGTGCGGATGGCGTCGAGCGCCGCTTTCTCGTCGGCGACTCGTGCGTCGGCCTTGTCGAGCGTTTCCTCGACGGCTGGGGCCGGTACGACGACCACACCGTCCGCGTCGCCGATGACGAGGTCGCCGGGCCGGACGACAGCACCGGCCACGCGGACGGGCACGTCGAAGCGTCCGGGATGCTCCTTGCCGGTGCCCACGACCGTGACGTGGCGCGTGAAGACCGGGAAGCCCAGCTCCGCCAGCTCGGCGGTGTCCCGGACTCCGCCATCGATGACGAGTCCCAGGATTCCCCGTTGCTGCGCTGCTGCGGCGAGAATTTCGCCCCAATGCCCGTGCGCGGCGCCCTGCAGGTCAGCGACGAGGACGCTGCCTGCGGGGGCCTGTGCCACCGCGCGGTGCAGCGCGAGGTTGTCGCCGCCGATGCCCTGGATGGTGAACGCCGGCCCGGCGACCCGAGCTCCGGGCCAGGCCGCGCGGAGCGCCGTGCCGCAGGCCAGGGCGCAGGAGGACGCCTCGTAGAGCGTCGCGGTGCTGTGTCCCCTTGCCGCATCCGTCATGACCGTCTCCTTTGGAGCGCGTGGTAGCCGAACCGCTCGCGGGCCGCTCGCAGCGTGCTGCCCGCGCGCACGGCAGCGACGATGTCGGCCTCCACGCGCTCGATCTTCTCGGCGGTCTCGGCCACTCGCTCCGCTTCGAGGGCCGGAACGACGACCACCCCGTCGGCGTCGGCGCACACGATGCTGCCGGGGTGGATCTGCGCTCCCGACACCTCCAGCGGCTCGCCCACCGCCGCCAGGCGCACCCGGTCCTTGCCGGTTCGCATGAACCGACCGCGACTGAACAGCGGGTAGTTCTGCGTCAGCGACGCCGACACGTCGCGGCAGACCCCGTTGATCACGGTGCCCGAGATGCCGCGGACCGCCGCGGCCTCGGTCATGATCCCGCCCCACACGGTCACGTCCTGACGACCACCGTTGTCGATGACGATCACCGCCCCCGGCGGCACGTCGTCGAGGAAGTCGCCGACCGTGCCACCGCCCGAATCGATCGGCGCGCACCGCACGGTGAAAGCGGCTCCCACCGCGCGGAATCCGTTGGAAAGCGGGGCAATTCCCTGCAACCCACCGGAAATTCCGTCCTGGTCCAGCGCATCCGAGATCGCCGCCGTGGGCAGTTCGCGCAACCGGGCCAGGACGTTCGGTTCGGTGCCGGCGGTCATGTTCACGATTCCTCTCCGGCCAGACGCGCGTCGCGCATCGCCTGCGGCAGCGGAATCCCGGCCCGGACCTCCGCCTCGATCTCCGCTTCGCGGGCGCTCAACCGCTGCGCGGCCCGCAGCACCTCGGCGGCCCGCGCCCGCGGTACGACGACCACCCCGCCTTCATCTGCCATCACCACGTCGCCGGGCACGACGGTCACCTCGCCGAGTGGGACGGGAGCTCCGCTCGACTTCTGCCGCAGGCGTCCCCGCGCGGTCACCGGAACCTGGGCCCGGGCGAACACCGGGAAACCCAGTTCCCGCGCCTGCGCGACGTCCCGGCAGGCGCCGTCGGTGATGACACCGCGGATCGAGCGCGTTGCGGCGCCGACGCTGAGGATGCCGCCCCACGAGGACACATCGGTGCGACCACCGTTGGCGATGACGAGGACGTCGTCGGCACCGGCTTCCGCCACCGCGCCCGTGATGATGTGCGCACCCGCGTGGTCCCCAAGCAGCGGTTCGAGCTCCACGGTCGCCGCGAAGCCGACCACCTCGGGGCGGCCCCACATCGGCCGGAGCCCGCCCTGGCCCGGCGGTAAGCCGCAGCTCTCCAGGGAGTCCGACACCGTCGCGGTGTCCAGCGCCGCGAACTGCGCCAACAATGTTGCATCAGCTGTCACGGCACCCAGTGAAGCAGCGGCGAACCATATACTGAAGGTCTGATTTCGACTCTGAACGATATGGAAAGCGACTCATGATCGAGGTTCGCCAAGCGCGCTACTTCCTCGCCGTCGCGGAGAACCTGCACTTCGGGCGCGCCGCGGAACAGCTCGGCATGTCCCAACCGCCGCTGAGCCAGGCGATCCTCCAGCTGGAACGCCAGCTGGGCACGCGGCTGCTCGACCGGACGCGCCGCAAGGTCACCCTCACCGAGACCGGCCGCGCGTTCGCCGCGGAGTGCCGCCGGCTGGTGGCCGCCGCCCAGCGAGCGCACGACGTCGCTACGCAGGCCGAGGCCGGCCTGGTGGGCACGCTGCGGATCGGCGTGGTGACCTCGGCGCTCAGCGAGCCGCTGCTGAGCACGCTCGACACCTTCCGCCGGTCCCGGCCCCAGGTGGAGTTGCAGGTCGTGGAGGTGGACACGCCATCGGGCCAGGAGTTGTTGCTGCGGCACGAGATCGACGTCGCCGCCATCCGCCTCAGCGCCCCGGTCCGCGCACTGCGCATCCGGCCGTGGCGCCGGGACGACTTCGTCATCGCGCTCCCACCTGAGCACCCGCTCGCCGGCGAGACCTCGCCACCGATCGATCTCGCGCGATTCGCCGACGAACCCTGGGTCTGGCTGCGCCGCGAAGCATCGCCGGACTACCACGACGAGCTCGTGGCGACCTGCCGCAGGGCCGGGTTCAGCCCCGACGCGCGCCACGTCGCCAACTCGATCACCACGCAGCTGGCGATGGTGGCCGCCGGCCTCGGCGTCACCCTGGTGCCGAACGTCCTGGTGCGCTGGATCCTCCCGCCCGCCACGCACCGCCCCCTCACCGACCGCACCGACCTCGTCGAGCTCTCCCTGGTCACCCGCGACAGCGCGCACGAACCCCTGGTGCGGGAGTTCCTCCGCATCGCATCGGCGGATTCGCACCGGCCGGCGTGACGACGCGTCGGCAGTCGGGCAACTGGTCGTCGTCGCCCTCGAGGTCCGCTCCGTTGGCATGATGTGGTGCATGGCACGGAGATCGCGAGGGTGGTTCGGGCTGGTCTGGACGGGCGTCGTACTCGTCGTCGTGGGGCTCGGGGTGTTCCTCGCCCTGTTGGGACTGGAACGGGCGAACCAGACGGCGGGCGTGCTGAGCCTGTTCGTGAGTCTGGTGGGGGTGGTCGTGGCTGCCGCCGCCTACCGGGCCGACCGGCGCGACGAACGCGGCTCGGCACCACGTGCCGACCGGCCCGATGCCGACCGGCCCGGCAGCGTGCACAACCAGATCAGCGGCGGGCATTTCCACGGCACGGTGATTCAGGCCGGGCGGATCTCGGGTTCGGCTCACCAGCCTCGGCCACACCGGGACGACGACCCGGAGCGGGACCGATGAGGTCGTAGCGGCGCGGCAATGGGCATGCCGCGGGCTCAGGCGGTCCGGTACGGGTAGCGCGTGGACCGGCGGCCGATGAAGAACCAGAGGAGGCTGCCCAGGAACGGCGCGATGAACACGAACACGATCCAGACCAGCTTCATCCCGGCGCCCTGGTGCGATCCGAGGACGCTGATCAGTGCGCCGATGACCAGGGCCACGTACCCGAGGACCGCGAGCGTGGCGACGATCAACCCGACCTGGTACAGGCCGATGTCGGCGGCGAGGGCGGCCTGCTGGACTACTGAGTGCATGGCGTGACTTCTCCTGTCCGCGCCCGTAGCGCGTGTCTTCTCAGGTCGCGGCTCTGCGCTGCACACGACCGGTCAACACGAACGACCGTATTCAGCAGGCGCGTAATACCGCGTCAGCCCTCAGCATTGATCTTCGGTAGTCCGCAGGTCGTAGTGGTCGTCAATCTCCAGTCGTAGAAGCCGTTTCCCGCCTTCCGCCTCGGGCGGGACGAGCGGCATCGACCGGGTTCAGCTCGCCTTCGGCGAGCCCACCTCGAATTCCGCGCCGAACGGGTCCGTGATCTTCGCCAGCCGCCCGTAGATCATGTCGAAGGGCTCCGCCGCGGTGCCGCCGGCTTCGACGGCTCGCCGCGCCGCCGCGTCGGCGTCCTCCACCTGGAACAGGGTCGCCCAGCGCGACTTCCCGGCGTTCGGGTCGCCGATGATGCCGCCGATCTCGTGGCCGTCCGGCCTGCGCAGGAACGTGAAGTCGGCGCCGGGCATGTCCGGGTTCTCGTCCAGCACGTAGTCGAAGGTCGCGGCGTAGAAATCGCGCGCGGGCCCCGACTCCCCGGTAACCAGGTCGTTGCGGAGCAACGAGTTCGGCTCGTTGACGATCTCGCAACCGATGTGCGCACCGGCCTGCCACACCCCGAACTGCGCGCCGGTGGTGTCCCTGATGATCGCCATCCGGCCTTGGTCCATCACGTCCATCGGACCGGCCAGGATCGAGCCGCCCGCGCTCGCCGCCTTCGCCACCGTGGCGTCGCAGTCATCGGTCGCGAAGTAGAGGTTCCACCAGAACTCCGCGGCGTCGGGATCGGGATTCGGCATGATCGCCGCGACGGGTTTGCCGCGCAGCAGGCACATGGTGTACCGGCCGGTCTCCTCCGGGCCCACGTTGAATTCCCAGCCGAACAGCGCGCCGTAGAACGCGATCGCCCGGTCGAGATCCGGGATGCCGAGGTCGATCCAGGTCGGTGTGCCGGCAGGCTGGGCCGTGGTCAGCTCGCTCATAGTGTCTCCCCTGTCGTGGCTGCGTGGGGCGACGGTAGCGACGGGATCCGACAGCCGCACATCGGTCGGCACCCGTAGGAGCATTTCACCGTTTCGGGGGGGCCTGTACGACGTATGTCCTTCCCGCACCCTGATCCTTCGCGCCCCGTGCTGTCGTCACCGGCCCTCTGCGGCTTCTGCGCTGCAGGCGTCGATCAGCCTCGCCAAGAGGCCGTGCGGGTCTCGGAGGACTCGGATTCCGTCCAGGACCACCTTCCTCGTTCCGCTGTCCACCTCAGGTGCGGTGGCCGCCCAGTCCGGTGTCGTGAAGTTCAGCTCCACCACCAGGCCTGTTCGGCGATGGCGGAGTCTCCGCTCGTGCACCGAGCCCCACTGCTCCGCGCGCAACAGCGGCAGTTCCAGCGTGGCCGGGAAACCGTCAGTGCTCTCCAGGTAATCCGAGATCTTCGATGTCACCACGACGATGTCCACGTCTGACTCCGCAGTCGCGGCACCGGGTTCTCGCGCGTACGAACCGACGAGAGCGACCGCCTGAACGTCGGCCCGCCCATCCGCCCAGGCTCGCAGTTCCGCCACCACTTCCTCGACCCGGGAACTCCGGTCAACGCTGTCGTCGTTCATGACTCTTCCTGCGAAAACCCATGCGGCACAACGCTGTTGCGCCCGCTTCGATCCTGGCTGCCCTCAAGCAGCCTATGGCGTTGAGGCCGCTCGCCACGTACTCCAGGAAGGTTTCGACGATGGCCACGTCGTCCGCCCGCTGGATCCGGGACGTCCTGGAGGAACCTGGCGTACTTGGAGCGGTTCATCGAGGCGCGGATCAGGACGACTCCCAGCGCGCCGGTCGGGCGCGAACTCGGCTACAAGCTCCCCCGCTGGATGCTGCTCGCGCGCAACCGCGACGCCGTCCTGGCCGGTCTCGCAAAGCCCCGGTAGGTTCCGTGCACGGCCGCTGACCTGGGTGTTCGTTCGTTTTCGGGGTACCGGAGCAAAACCGTAAACATCCCGTAAGGCGTCTCCGCGAAGCTTTCAGCACACGAGGACGACGACCGAACGGAACCTCTCCGAGCGGCCACCCGAAGGGATTGCACGCAATGCGCAAGTTCAAGCTCCAGGTCCAGACCACCATCGACGGCTACATGTCCGGCCCGAACGGCGAAATGGACTGGATGACGCTGCCGTGGAGCGAGGACCTCGCCTCCTACATCGACGCGCTCAACAAGCCGATCGGCACCATCGTGCTGGGCCGCAAGCTCGCCGAGGGCTTCATCCCGCACTGGGCCTCGCAGCCGGCGGACGAGCCGCAGGAGGGCATCGACCGGATCAACAACACGCCGAAGGTCGTCATCTCCACCACGCTGACCGAATCGCCGTGGGAAAACACCGTTGTCGCAAGCGATCTCGCCGAGACCATCCGCGAGCTCAAGGCGCAGCCGGGCGGCGACATCATCGCCTACGGCGGTGGCACGCTCGTCGCCGGCTTGATCGCCGAGAGCCTGCTCGACGAACTGCACCTGATCGTCAACCCGACCGCGATCGGCGCGGGCATGCCCGTCTTCGGCGCCACCGGCGCGAACCAGCAGTTCGACCTCGTCGCCGCGACGCCGTTCGACTGCGGGATCGTCGCCCTGCAGTACGAGCCGAAGAAGTCCTGAAGCGCAGTCCCGGTATCCGGTCCGGATACCGGGACGGACTCAGGACGATGCGACCGGGTTCAGCACGGCCGCGGCCTGGATGAGCGCGCGTGCCTCGTCGGCGGTCAGGACTTGGCCCGCCTCGTGGGCAGCGGTGAACGCGGCGTCGCCCAACGCGCTGCGCGCGATGTCGGTGGCTCGGTCGACATCGGGTCGTTCAGCGGGCAGCAGCGGCATCCCGGTGGCGGTGCGGAGGGCTTGTGCCGCGCCGAGCAGCCGGGCGGCGATGTCGTGCTCGGCGAGCGTCGCGGCGGCCGCGGCAGATCCGGCGAGTGCGAACGCGGCGTCACGCGGGGCGTCGATGCGCTGGGCCCCGTCGAAGGCGCGCAGGTGCTCGGCCATGGCGGCGGTCGCTTCACCTCGTTGTTCGAGGATGTAACCGAGTTCGACCTGGAGCATCGGCAGGAACAACGGCGTTTCCGCGCCGTCGGCGTTGAGCGCGAGCAGTTCGCGGAGGTGGCGTTCGGCATCGTCGGGCCTGCCGTCGCGGCGTGCGGTGAACGCGAGCACGATCGTCGCGAACAACCGGCCGGGGCCGTGGCCGTGGTCGGCGGCCAGCACCAGCACCTGCTCGGCGAAGTCGCGGGCCCGGTCGAACTCGGCGTGCTGCATCGCGATCCAGCCGAGCCAGCCGAGATGGGCGGCCACCTGGCCCCACATCTCCAGCTCCTGCGCCAGCACCAGCGCCTCGCGGTGGATCTCGGCGGCGCCGGCCAGGTCGCCGGTCAGTTCGGCCAGGCCACCGAGCCATTCGGCGGCCTGCAGCCGGCCCCAGCGATCGCCGATCTCGGCGAACGAGCGAGCCGCTTCCTGCGCGTGCCGCGCCAACGCGTCCACGTCGGCGCGGATGTGCGCGGATTTCGCCAGAGCCAGCTGGATGGTCGCCACACCCCAGCGGTCGCCCAGCTCGCGACACGCCGAAAGGGTTCCCTGCACGGTCGTTTCCAGGTCCTGCTCGTCACCGGAGTCCAATGCGGACAGGGTGAGGATCACCTCGGCGCGGGCGCGAACGGCCGGATCGTCGAGCACGGCCAGGGCCGCCGAAACTTCGTTCCGGCGCGATGCGGCATCGGTGAATTCACCCTGCTGAACGGCGAATGTGAGGCGCCAGGCCAACACCGGCGCCCGGTGCCGCGCGCTGCCTCCCAGGTCGAGCGCCGCATCGAACCAGCGGCACGCCGTGCCGGACCGGCCGCGCAGCAGCCAGTACCAGGCGAGCGCGTGCACCAGCCGGAGCGCGGCGTCGGCGTCGGCGTCCCGCACGAAGCCGTCCAGCGCCGCACGCAGATTCGCGTCCTCGCCGTCGAGGCGGCGCAGCCAGCGCTGCTGATCGGCACCGTGCAGTTCGGGTGCGGCACGCTCGGCCAGCGCCAGGTAATACGCGTGATGCGCGCGCCGCGCCGCCAGGTCTTCGCCCGCCTCGGCCAAGCGGTCGAGGCTGAACGCCGCCACCGACTCCAGCAGCCGGTAGCGCCGCCCGCTCGGCTGCACCAGCGACCGATCCACCAATCGCGCGACGACATCGGCGACCGTCGCCGTGTCGAGGCGGCCGTCCTCATCGGCGGATTCCGTTGCGGCGCAAACGTTTTCGGCGGCATCGAGGGTGCATCCACCCGGGTGGATCGCGAGGCGGCGCAGCACGGCGCGCTCGGTGTCGTCGAGCAGGCCCCAGCTCCAGTCGAGCATCCCCGTGAGCGTTTGCTGGCGTGGCGGGGCGCCGCGGTGGCCGGTGGCGAGCAGCCGGAACCGATCGTCCAGCCGGGCGACCATCTCGTGCACGTCGAGCGCGCGAACGCGGGTCGCCGCCAGTTCCAGCGCCAGCGGTATCCCGTCGAGCCGCCGGCACAGGGTCGCGACCGCGTCGGCGTTGTCGGCGTCCAGTGCGAAATCCCGGGCGCTCGCGCGGGCGCGGTTCACGAAGAGCCGCACCGCGTGCGACTGCGCCAGATCGTCGAACGCGCCGTCCGCGGCGGGCACGGACAGCGGTTGCAGCGGCACGATGTCCTCGCCCGGCAGGCGCAGAGGTTCGCGGCTGGTCGCCAGGACGTGCAGATTCGGCGCCGCGCCCAACAGGTGTTCCGCCAGGTCCGCCGCGTGTTCGACGACGTGCTCGCAGTTGTCCAGCACCAGCAGCAGGTGCTTGTCGGCCAACGCTTCGCCCAGCGCTTCGACGGGTTCGGCTGGCCCGTCCTCCGCGGTGCGGATGCCGATGACCTGTGCGACCTCTTCCGCGAGCCAGCCGGCTTCGTCGGTCGAGGTCGACTGCAGCGGCGCCAACTCGACCAGCCAGGTGCCGTCCGGAAAACGATCGGCCACGTCGACCGCCGTGGCCAGCGCGAGCCGGGTCTTGCCGACGCCGCCCGGCCCGGTGAGGCTGACCAGCCGGGAATCGGTGACCGCGCGGCCCAGCTCGCCGAGATCGGTGTCGCGGCCGATCAATTCGGTGCGCTGCGCCGGGATGTTGCTGGTGCGCCGGCGCACCACTGGCTGCGGTCGCGGCGCGGCGAGGGCGGGATCCTGCGCGAGCAGCGACCGGTGCAGTTCGACCAGTTCCGGGCTCGGGTCCACGCCCAACTCGTCGGCCAGCCGCCTGCGCAGATCCTCGTAGCCGTCGAGGGCTTCGGCCTGGCGCCCCGCCCCGTAGAGGGCCCGCAGCTGGGCCGCGCGCAACCGTTCGCGCAGGGGATGCGCGGAGACGAACGTCGTGAGATCTCCTGCCACCTCGCGATATTCGCCCAGCGAGAGCCGCGCCTCGGCGAGTTCTTCGACGGCCACCAGGCGCAGTTCCTCCAGCTGCGCGACGGCCGCCTGCGTGAAGGCCGCGTCGCGGAAGTCGGCGAAGGCGGGCCCTCGCCACAGGCCCACCGCCTCGGCGAGCACCCGGACCCGGGCCGCGGTGTCGGAGGCTTCGCGGGCGTCGGCCAGCAGTGCACGGAAGCGCAGGGCATCGACGTCCGCGGCGGCCAGGCGATAGCCGGGCGGCGGCGACACCACCAGGTTCCGGCCACCGGGCTCGGCATCCTCCAGCGCGCGCCGCAGCTGGGACGCCTTGGCCGCCAGCGTGCCCGCGGGATTGCCCGGCGGATCCTCGGCCCATATGTCGTCCACCAGCCGGTCCGCGGATACTGGCTGACCGGCGTCGACCAGCAGATCAGCCAGCAGGGCACGCACCTTCGCACCAGGCACGGCCACGACGGCTCCGCCGTCGGTCCACACCGTCAAAGGGCCCAGCACACCGAAACGCATGAACGCAACCTTATAGCGGCTCACCTGGGCTGGAAGGTGACCGTAAACAATCCGGAAGGTGCTGCGCGCACTGTGGTGACAACGAAGCGAACACCGCTCACAGGAGATCACCATGAAGCGCATCGCCCTCGCTCTCACCGCCGGAATCGCCGCCACCACACTGCTCACCGCATGCGGCTCCAACACCCCGACCGAACCCGCCGCCGCGGCGACACCGGGCGGCTACGCCGACGTCAACGGCCTGCACATGTACTACGAACGCCACGGCGTCCCCACCGACCAGCCGCCGCTGGTACTGCTGCACGGCGCGCTGTCCGGCATCGACACCGACTTCGGCCAGCTCATCCCCGAACTCGCCAAAACCCGCGAAGTCATCGCCGTGGAACAGCAAGCCCACGGACGCACCGCCGACATCGACCGCCCACTCCGCACACCGCAGATGGCCGAAGACACCGTCGCCCTGCTACACCAGATCGGCGTCCAGCGCGCCGACATCCTCGGCTACAGCATGGGCTCCGCGGTCGCACTGGAAATCACGCTCAAACACCCGGAACTGGTGCGCAAGCAAGTCCTGCTCTCCGGCGGCCTCGGCGTCGACGGCATGCACCCCGGCGTCATGGACGGCATCAAAGAACTGCGCCCGGAACACCTGCACGGATCACCGTTCCACACCGACTACCTCACAAACGCACCACGACCGCAAGACTTCCCGCAGCTGGTGTCCCGCGTCATCGACTTCGACATGAACCCGGCCCCCACGGTGCAACCGGAAACCGTCCGCACGATCACCGCACCCACACTGACCATCATCGGCGACTCCGACATCGTCCGGCCCGAACACGCCGTCGAGATGTTCCGCCACTTCGGCGGCGGCATCATGGGCGACACCCCCGAAGGACTGCCCAACGCACAACTGGCGATCCTGCCCGGCACCTCCCACATCACCGCACCACACCACCCCGAACTGCTACTGCCGATGATCCCGGCCTTCCTCGACGCACCCGTCAAGAACGCCCGATGACCGGCAAGCTGCGGATCGCGATGATCATCGGATCCACCCGGGCGGGCCGCTTCGGCCCGCTCGTGGCCGACTGGTTCGGCACCCGCGTCGGCCGCCGCCGCGACCTGGAGCTCGATCGCATCGATCTCGCGATCACCGGCCTCCCCGACCAGCTGCCCGAACCCGACGACGAGGCTCCCGCCCCCGTGCGGGAGCTGGGCGCCCGGCTGGCGGCCGCGGACGCGTTCGTCGTGGTCACCCCGGAGTACAACCGGAGCTTCCCCGCCGCGGTGAAGAACGCGATCGACTGGTTCGACACCGAATGGGCCGCCAAACCGGTCTCCGTCGTCGCCTACTGCCGCGACGCCGAAGGCGGCCAGGCCGCCGCGCAACTGCGACAGGTCTTCGGCGAACTCAACGCGGTCCCGATCCGCCGCACCATGACCATCCGCAACGCCTGGCAACGCTTCAGCGCCGACGGCAGCTGGCCGCGCCGCGATCCCGAACTCGACGAATCCGTCAACGCCGTGCTCGACCAGCTCACGTGGTGGGCCAACGCCCTGCGCGTCGCCCGAACCGCGAACCCGTTCGTGCAGTAGCACTTTCCAACCGGATATCCGATGAATCCTTGCCCTGAGCGGAAAACATGAGGAAGTTGATCGAGTCGACGTTCGTGACGCTGGATGGGAGCATCTCCTCGCCGGAGAAGTCAGCAGCGGCATCGTGGTGGCCGTCTACGAACCGAAGGCGGGCGCGGCGTGAGAACCACGACGAGAAAGCGCTGACTTTCCACGGATATGGGCGCCCTACGCGGCGGGCGCCCATATCCGTCTCTCCGCCCGTACCGCTTGCTGGAAGAGGTACGGGCGGGAGTCGAGAGGTGCGATCTGCATCGGGATCCGGCGGAGCTCGTCCAGCGTGCGCGGCAAGCCGCCCAGCAGTTCCAGCGCGTCGACCGGTTCGAGATCGCGCACGATGTGCACCAGGTGGTTCGGATCGCGTTCCTCGCCGGCGAGTGCGTTGGTCCAGGCAGAGCTGCCGTCCTCGCCGAGAGTTCCCGGATCGAAGTAGAGCTCGGCCAATGCACACCCCCCAAGTCGCAAGCGATCACGCCGGTACGAAACCAGTTGTACACGGACGGCCGAGGCGTGGAGGTCCACTGCGGACATCCCAACACGAAGAGGCAACACATCAGGTACGTGCGGGCAATTCCCGGACTGCTGCGCGAAAGAGCAGACCGGGACAGCACATCCCGGGCTACATGGCCAAGTTCACCAACGCCAGCGCCCCACCGGCGCCGTGCTCGGCACGCTCGTGATCACGCTGTTCGCCCTGCTGCCCGAAGACGAGATCATGCGCTGGGGCTGGCGCATCCCGTTCCTGCTCTCGGCCGCAATGCTCGCGATCGGTCTCTTCGTGCGCGCCAAGGTCTCGGAGAGCCCGATCTTCCGAGCCGCTGCCGAACAGGCCGACAACGAGAAGGCAGCCCCGCCGATCGTCGAGGTGCCGCGGCGTCCCAAGGTCGTGGTGCTGGCCGCGTTCGGCCCTTTCGTCGCTGCTGGTCAGGCTTCAATCAAGTCGCGAACGGCGTCGCGCGTGCTACGCACGACGGCGGAGGCCGCGATTCGCGGTGGAAGTAAGGACAACGACCTGACCGACGTTCGATGACTTGCCGGTGCCTACGGGACTCGGCCCAGCTCGCGTTTGAGGATCTTTCCGGTCGCCGTCATCGGTAGGGCGTCCACGAACTCGATCAGCCTCGGGTACTTGTAGCTCGCCATCTGCTCCTTGGACCAGGCGATGAGCTCGGCTTCGGTGATCCGCGCCGCGCCGTCGGTGATCACGAACGCCTTGATTTCCTCGCCGTGGCTCTCGTGCGCGACGCCGACGACCGCGGCGAGGGACACCGCCTCGTGGCTCATCAGCACCTCTTCGATCTCCCGCGGGTAGACGTTGAACCCGCCGCGGACGATCATGTCCTTGGCTCGGTCGACGATGTAGTAGAAGCCGTCGTCGTCCCGGCGGGCGAGGTCGCCGGTGCGGAACCAGCCGTTTCGCACGACCTCGGCGGTCGCGTCCGGCCGCTCGAGGTAGCCCTTCATGACGTTGTGGCCGCGGATGGCGATCTCGCCGACTTCGCCAGCGCCGGTCACCGCGTTCCACCGGGCATCGACCAACTCGACCTCGACACCCCAGACCGGCAGGCCGATCGACCCCGGCCGGGGCGCCTGCCCGCGAGGGCTGAACAGGGCCAGCGGTGACGTCTCGGACAGCCCGTAGCCTTCGAGGATCTGGACGCCGAGGCGCCGCTCGAACCGCGAGTGGATCTCCACCGGTAGGGCCGCGCCGCCGGAGATGGCCAGCCTCAGGCTGTGCGCGATCCGCCCGACATCGACTCCTTCGCCGAGCGCGCCGAGCAAGCCCCAGTACATCGTCGGGACGCCCGCGAACACCGTGACGTCCTCGCCGACCATCAGCCCCAGCGCCGCCCGTGCGTCGAATCGCGGCAGGAGAACCAGCGTCGCGCCGACGGAGAATCCCGCGTTCATGTTGATGCTCTGCCCGAAGGAGTGGAACAGCGGCAGCGCGACCAGGTGCGTGTCGTGCTGCGTCGGGCTGCTGCCGAACATCTGGTTGGCGGTGAGGGCGTTCATCACCATGTTGGCGTGGGTGAGCTCGGCGCCCTTCGGCCGGCCGGTCGTGCCGCTGGTGTAGAGGATCACGGCGGTGTCGGTCG
The DNA here is from genome assembly GCF_040655595.1 of Saccharopolyspora sp. NPDC050389. Lineage (NCBI taxonomy): Bacteria > Bacillati > Actinomycetota > Actinomycetes > Pseudonocardiales > Pseudonocardiaceae > Saccharopolyspora > Saccharopolyspora sp. NPDC050389. The sequence goes on along the minus strand of NZ_JBFAKG010000015.1, from coordinate 79,337 downwards.
CCTCCCGCACCACGGTCTCGAACTCCGCGGGCCGGGCCGACAGCGCTTGCGCCAGCGTCTCGACTTCCCCGGGCGGTGTGGACTTCTCCGCTTCGGCGGTGATGATGAACAGGTCCCGGCAGTCCGGGGTCTGCTGAAACGCGGCGCGGCCGTGTTCACCCGTCGGCAGGCTCGGGTCACCCTCGAAGCAGAAGTACGCCCGGGCGCCGGCATCGGCGAGGTGGTAGGCGATCTCCCGTTCCTTGAGCAGCACGTTGAGCGGAACGACGACGGCCCCGGCCTTGAGGATCCCGTAGTACACGGCGGGAAACTCCGGCAGGTTCGGGCAGGTGACCGCGACCTTGTCGCCCGGCCGGATCCCCCGGGAGACCAGGAGGTTGGCGATCCGGTTGGCGAGCGAGCCGACCTGCGCGTAGCTCAGCCTCCGGTCGCCGCACACCAGGGCGTCACGCCGCGGATATCTTCGCGCGGAGTCGTCGAGGAACATGGCCAGGTTCAGCACGCTTGTCTCCTACGTGGTCGTTCGGCGTTGTCAGTGCGAGGCGTCTTCGCCCGTTCGGGCGAGCTCGCGGATGAATTCCTCGGCCCGCGGCCAGGGTCCGTATCCCGCGGCGGGATTCAGGTGCCCGACGGCGCCGAGGTCGACCAGCCGGCTACCCCAGTCCCGGGCCATTTCGGCGACCTGCGCGAGGCGGGCGAGGGGGTCGTTCGTGCTCGCCGCGACGATGCTGGGGAACGGGAGCAGTTCGCGCGGCGTCGGCAACCAACCGTTGCGGTACAACTCATCTGGCGCGGGGTAGCCGTCGGGCAACCGCGATTCGAAGTCCGGCGGTGTTGCCAGCAGTGCCCCCTGAATCACGCGCGTGTGCAGCTGTGCCCAGTGGACGGTGATCATCACGCCGGCGCTGTGCGCGACGAGGACGATAGGTCCGTCGATGTCGGAGACGACGCGGTCGAGCGCCGAAACCCGGGCGTCCCGGCCGAGTTTGTCGTGTTCGAGCGGCGGCACGGTGCGGGTGTTCGGCAGCTTATCGGCGAGATGGGTCTGCCAGTGATCGGCCACGTGGTCGCGCAGCCCTGGGACGATCACGATGGTCGGGTTCTCGGGATTGTTCAACTCCGGCTCCAATCCTGCACTTCGGTCATGCCGAAGGGCGTCTGTCGAGTGTCGCGAGTCGCCGCAGCGCGGCCGGGTAGCGGCGTTTTCCGATCAGCAGTGCCGCGATGGCTCCGAGGTAGACCAGCGGTGCGAGTTGCAGCGCCCCCAGCAAGCCGAGGCGGTCGGCCAGGAGACCGACGACGAAGGGGCCCGCGGCCAAGCCCAGGAGGCTGTTGGCCAGGGTCAGCGATCCGAACCCGGTGGCCCGCACGGACGCGTGGGTGAGGTTGGCGACCATGGCGGTTGCGGGTCCCGACGCGCCCGCCGAGAAGAACGCGCCGCAACCGATCACGACGAGCTGGAAAAGGCCTTCCTGGAGCTGGAACCCGATGATCAGCAAGACGGCCGCGGCCGCGCCGTAGCCGATCGAGGTGGTCCACTTGCGCTCCGGGTTCCGTCGGCTGGCCCGATCCGTGATGACGCCGCAGACGATCATCCCGGCGCCGATGAGCAGGACCAGGATCGCCGAGACGAATCCGGCCGTGTCCGGGCTCATCGCGTGGTACCGGTTGAGGTAGCTGGGCGTCCAGGCAAGCAGAACGGCGGCGACGAACATCTGCAGCCCGCTACCGATGTAGGCGCAGAGCACGGACGTGTTCGAGAACAGGCTGGAGAGCGGAGCCCGATATCCGCCGGCCGCCTTCGGCTCGTCGGCGGCGGTCCCGTGGTCCTCGTACCGGTAGCGGTCCAGCCTGCTCTGCGTGACGACCAACCGGAACAGGACGACCAGCACCAGACCGACGACGGCCATGAACACCAAGGCCCAGCGCCAACCGAACTGGACCGCGATGAAGCCGCCGAGCGCGACGCCGATCGTCGAGCCGAACGAGCCGCCTGCCATGAAGGCACCGCCGAACGTGGCGCGGACGTGGGGTGCGAACACGCTCAACACCACCGCGATGCCGACGCTGCCGTAGGCGGCTTCCCCCGCCCCGACGAGGAATCGTGCGCCGAGCAGCTGGCCGTAGTCGGCGGCGATCGCGGACAGCAGCGTCGCCAGGCTCCAGATGGTCGCCATCAGCACCAGGCTCCGGACCCGGCCCCACCGGTCGGCGAGGATCGACAGGGGGAAGGTGAGCAGGCCGACCATCGCGGCCACGACGCTGGTGAGCGAGGCGAGCTGGGAGTCGGACAGCACCCACTCGGCTTTCAGGAACGGGAACACCGCGTTGAGAACCTGCCGGGACATGTAGTCCGACAGCAACAGCCCGAAGGTCAGGACGAAGACGACCCAGGGATAGATCCGCGGCCTGGCGGCCACCGGCCCGCTGGGCAGCTCCCGGGCGGGCAGGGCGTGCGACTTCATTGTCACTCCTCAGCTTGCTGCTGGTGCTCCGGTGAAACCTCGTCCCCCTGGTGAAGATCCGAGGCCGGGGCGCGGGCCCTCGTGAGGCGGCAGTGCCCCGGCCTCCCTAGTGGCGTCCGGCGGATCTCCGGCGGCTAGGCGTGGTGGGTGAAGCCGACCTGCCCCGGCTTGCGGTTCGGGGCGAACCCGATCTTGGCGAGGGTTTCGTCGGCGTCGGCGTAGCGTTCGCCGATCTTGTAGATCTCGCGGGCTTCCTTGCCCGTGGCCACCTCCCGGCCGAGCTCGCCTGCGATGCGCACCAGCTGCTCGACCTGCTGGACCGAGGTCTTCTTCTCGCTCCGCTTGCCCCAGATGGTGTCTTCGTTGCCGCACCTGGTGTGCAGCCCCATGGCGATGGCCATCGCGTTGACCGGCAGGACGCTGCGCATGAGGGTTTCCAGCGTCAGGACCGCGCCGTCGGGAACGCGGCGGATGAACTCCATCATGTTGTACGGGTTGGGGCCGTCGAACCCGCCGCCGATGCCGACCCAGGTGACCATGAGCGGTCCGGTGTAGACACCGCGCCGGATCAGCCGCTCGACGGTTTCCAGCTGCGGAATGTTGGCCAGCTGGAAGTGCGGCTGGATTCCGGCGGCCTGGAGGCGCTTCAGGTGCTCCTCGACCCAGGCCGGGCCGGCCGGCACGAACATCTCGCGGTACGCCTCGGCCACCGCCGGCCGCGTCAGCGACGTCCCGGCGATGTCGTCCTCGGTCATCAACTCCATGATGTTCATCTGGTTGGTGTTGATGGCGATGGTCACCTGGTCCGGGGCCGGATCGAGTTCGGCCAGCATGTGACGGGTGTCGTCGCTGAGCCACTTGGCGTCGGCACCTTCGCCTTCGGGCGCGAAGGAGATCGAACCGCCCACCTGCAGGATCATCTCGGGGACTGCATCGCGCAGCCGGCCCAGCAACTCGTTGAACTTCGACAGCCGCTTGGAACCCTTGCCGTCCAGTTCGCGCACGTGGATGTGCAGCACCGTGGCCCCGGCGTTGTAGCAGTCGACCGCCTGCTGGACGTGCTCGTCCATGGTCAGCGGAAGGTCCTCCGGGAAGTCCTCGGGTTCCCACTCGGGCCCGTAGGGGGCCGCCGTGATGACGAGCTTCTCCTGGGTCTCGGGGAACAGCGAGTCGTCGTGGAAGTGCATCGTTCTTCTCCTTTTCCGAAGCGGTGGAACGAAAATCCCGGAGAGAGGTCAGAACGGCCGGTCGCCGATGATCCCGGCGCGTTCCATCTTGCGGACCGCGGGCCAGTAGTCCTGGACCGCGTAGTGCTGCGTGGAGCGGTTGTCCCAGATCGCGACGCTGTTCCTGGTCCAGCGCCAGCGCACCTGGTACTCCGGGATCGCGGCCTGGCCGATCAGGTAGTTGAGCAGGTTGCTCGCGCCGGGGGCGTAGTCGCTTCCGAAGCGGACGTTCTCCGGCGTGTGGAAGTTGACGAAGTGCGTGGTGAACGCGTTGACGAAGAGGATCTTCTCCCCGGTTTCGGGGTGGGTGCGCACCACCGGGTGCTCCGCGTCGGGGAATCGCTCCTTCAGCTGGTGGCGCTGCTCCACCGGCAGCGCCGCGCCGAAGCTCGCCTCGATGCTGTGCCGCGCACGCAGTCCCTCGATCCGGTGCTTGATGTGGTCGGGGAGCTTCGCATGCGCCTCGGCCATGTTGACCCAGATGGTGTCGCCACCGACCTCCGGCCCTTCCACGCACCGGAGCACGCATCCCATCGGCGGGTTCTCCCGCCAGGTGGCGTCGCAGTGGAAGGCGTTCTCGTAGTGCTCGGCGGGGCTGTCGAGATCCTTGTAGATCCGCACCAGGCCCGGGTGATCCGGATCGCTGCCGGCCACCGGGTGGTCTTCGAGCGATCCGAAGCGCCGGGCGAGCGCCACGTGGTCGGCGCGGCTGAGGTCCTGATCGCGCAGGAACAGGACCTTGTGCTTGAGCAGCAACGCATGCAGTTCGGCGAACAGCGCGTCGTCGCGCGCGACGTCGCCGAGGTCGACGTCGAACAGTTCGGCGCCGATCGTGCAAGTGAGCTGCTCGTGCTTGATCTTGGTCGTTCGGGACGTCTGGACTGCGTTGGACATGATTCCTCCGCGGGTTGGTTGATCGCGCCGCTGCCCGGAAACCATTGCGGCGACGAAGATGCGTCAGAGCGAGAAGACCGAAGACCCGATGCTGCGGCCCGCTTCGAGGTCGCGATGGGCTTGCACCGCGTCCTCGAGGGCGTAGCGCTGGTTGATGCCGATCCGGATCCGCCCGTTCGCAACGTGGCCGAACAGCTCCCCCGCCAGCTCCGCGCGCTCGGCCGGGTCGGCGATGTAGTCGGCGAGCGCGGGACGGGTGACGAACACCGAGCCCTTGATGGCGAGTTGCATCGCATCGATTGGCGGGACGGGGCCGGACGCGGTGCCGAAGCACACCAGCAGGCCGCGCCGGGCGAGCGAATCGAGGGAGGGCTGGAAGGTCGCCGCGCCGATGCTGTCGAAGACGACCGGGACGCCCGCCCCGTCGGTGATCTCCCGGACCCGCGCGGCCACGTCCTCCTGCTTGTAGAGCACGACGTGGTCGCATCCGTGAGCACGCGCGACCTCGGCCTTCGCCTCCGTCGACACCGTGCCGATCACGTTGATCCCCAGCAACTTCGCCCACTGCAGGAAGATCAGGCCCACTCCCCCAGCCGCGGCGTGCAGCAGGACCGTGTCCCCTTGCCGCAGCGGGTGGATGCGGCGCAACAGGTAGGACGCGGTGAGCCCGCGCATGGTCATCGCGGCGGCCGTGTCGAAGCCGATCGCGTCCGGAAGCGCGATCAGCGGCGCCGCAGGCATCACGCGCTCGGTGCTGTAGGCGCCGAGCGGGCTGCCCGTGTACGTGACCCGGTCCCCTTCCCGGACGTGCTCCACCCCGGCGCCGACGGCCTCGACGACACCGGCCGCTTCGACGCCCATGCCCGCGGGCAGCGGAGCCGGGTAGAGGCCGGTGCGGAAGTAGGTGTCGGCGAAGTTCAGCCCGACCGCCTCGTGGCGGATCCGGACCTCGCCCGGGCCGGGCTCGCCGACCTCGACCGCCTCCCACCGCATGACTTCCGGGGCACCGGTCTCGTAGAAGCGAACGGCTTCTGCCATGACGTTCTCCTTCGCGGCACGAACGAATCCGCCCGTTCGCGCCGTTCCTTGGGTTGATTTCCCGTTTCTTCTTCCGCCCGTTCAGCGAAGTCGGCTCGCCCGGGCGATGACATCTCGGGGCGCCACTCCCCCGCGTCCCCGCGGACCGCCGTATCCGCCCGTCTCCCAGGTGAATTCCGGCGGCAACGATCGTCCGTTGTGGAGCGTCAGCCAGAGCTGCCGCAGGTGATCGTCTGCGTCTGCGATGCCGCCGTCTTGGGCGTGCGCGTGCAGGACCGCGTAGTTGTTGAACAGCTGGATGTCGCCGGGCTCGATGTCGATGCCGAACCGGAACTCGGCCGACGCCGCGAGCTCGTCGATCAGCTCGAACAGCTCCAGGTCGGCGGGCTCCAGCCGGGGAACCTCCGGAAACCGCTGAGCCGACTCGATATCGCGCCGGGCGTAGCGGAGGCTCAGCTTGCCGTCGCACCAGCACGCCAGCGGAACCGAGCGGTAGGGACGCTCCCCGGGGAGCTGCTCGCCCCACCGGTCGAGCTGGAAGCGCCCGTACATCCGATCGACCAGCAGCGGGTCCCCCCGCAGCACCTCGTTGTACAGCGCCGCCGAGCTCACGACGGTGCTCCGCCCGCCAAGCCGCGAGCTCAGCAGCGCCGCGACATCCGAGCCGCCCGTGCGCAGTTCCGGCCCCGCCGCTGCGCAGCGGATGCGGCCGAGCTTGCGGCCGAAGGAGTCCTGCGAGACCGGAAAACCCAAGTACTGGGCCATTCCCCAGAAAATCGTGTTGATCTCGGCGTCGTCGTACCGCTCCACGGGAACGCCTTTGATCACCGCGAAACCGCGTCCGTCTTCCAGCGCACGCGCAACGCGTCGCAACTCCGCTCCCAGCGTGGGAAGGGGAAACCGCTCGCCGGTGAGCCGCAGGAGCACGATCCCGTTCTTCCGCGCCGCTTTCAGCGCGGACTCCAGCTCGTCGAGATGGGACGGGGAGAGCTCCAACCTCCACTCGGCGGGCTCGCCGAGGTCGGCCGCCTTCCACGCCGCAGCCGTCCGGCACGGCTCCCGCAGCACATCGGCTGACGGGGCCCGGCCGAAGTCGAGCGCCAAGGAGCCGCGCTGCGTCGCTGGTTCGGCCATGACGTTCTCCATCCGGAATCTCGGAGCGGGATCGGCTGTGATGGAGGCGACATTAGGCGGCAGCGGGGGTCAGGTCTTATCCTCGCGGGACATGATGATTATCACTTGGTGACATCGCGGAGAGTGATGATGAAGCCCCTCGCCCGCTACGCCTCGCTGAACAGCTACATCGACGTCAGCCGGTCGGTCGGCATCGAGCCGACCCGGCTGATGCGCGGCGTCGGACTCGACCCGGCGGGGATGGCGCTTCAGGACCGGTGGATTCCGGCCGTGTCCGTCGCGCGGCTCCTCGAACGGTCGGCGGCGGAGTCCGGGCAACAGGACTTCGCGCTGCAGCTGGCCGAACGCCGCCGCTTCGCCAACCTCGGCCCGCTGAGCCTGGTCATCCGCGAGGAACCCGACGTCCGCAGCGCTTTGACGATCCTGATCCGCCACGAGCACATGTACAACGAGGCCCTGCGGATGCACATGGTCGTGCGCAACGGGCTGGCGACCATCCGCGTCGGCTTCGACCTCGGCGAGCAGACCGAGACCAGGCAGGCCACCGAGCTCGCCCTCGGCACGCTGCACCGGCTCCTGCGCGATTTCCTCGGATCGCTCTGGCAGCCGATCGCGGTCTGCTTCACGCACCGCGCACCGGCCGACGCGAGCACCCACCGGAGGGTTTTCGGCCCCACGGCCAAGTTCGAGCAGGAGTTCAACGGGATCACGTTCTACGCCCACGACCTCGACGCACCCAACAAGCGGTCGGATCCGCAGATGCGCAACTACGCCTACCAGATCCTCGATTCCCTGGAAACGCAAGGGGAAACGACGACATCGAGCCGGGTCCGCGAGCTGATCGAGCTCTTGCTGCCCACCGGGCGCTGCTCGATCGAACAGGTCGCGCGCAGCCTCGGGGTGGACCGCAGGACGGTGCACCGCCACCTCGCCGACGCGGGCGAGACGTTCTCGTCGATCCTCGACGCGACGCGGGCCGAACTGGCCGAGAACCTGGTGGGAAACCGGCGGTACAGCATGACGGAGGTCGCCGAACTGCTGTCCTTCTCCACGCCGGGCAACTTCTCGCGCTGGTTCCGGGGCCGGTTCGGGTGCAGTCCCAGCCAGTGGCGCAGCCGGAGCTGATCCCGCCGCCCGCCGCGCGAGCGTCCCGCCGTCAGGTCCGGGTGGAGAGGGTCTGGCGCCAGTGCTCGGCGGCCTGGACCATGTCCCGGCCGAGGTGTTGGAAGAACTGGCTCGTGGCGCTCATCCGGGCCCCGGCCGGGGTGGCGCTTCCGAGGAGATCCGCTCCCTGCTGGGTCAGGTCCGCCCACATCGCCATCGACTGGACGCTTGCCAGCCACGACTGGTACCAGACGTGATCATCGATCAGGTACCGCTCTCGCCGGCCGTCGCGTTCGCGCCCGACCAGGCCGCGCTGTTCGAGCCAGCCGATGGCCTTGGAGATGGACGCGGGGCTGACCTGGAGCCTGACGACGAGTTCGGCGGCGGTGATGCTGCCGGTGTCGCTGGTGAACAGGCAGGCGAGGACCCTGGCCATCATCGCCGGAACCCCCGTCTCGATCATCATCCCGGCGAACCGCTCCTCGAACTCGCGGACCGTCCGCGGGTCGCGCCCGTCGGTGTCGGCGGCCGGGATTTCCGGATGCCCGCCTGGTTTGCGGCGCCGAGCCCGCCACGCGGTCGCCTGCTGCGCCTGGTTGGCCCGGTAGCCCCGGACCCCGCCGTTGCGCGCGACCTCGCGGCTGATGGTCGACCTCGGCCGCCCCAGCTCGCGGGCGATCTCCGCGTACCCGAGCCCGGCCGCCAGCCCGGCGGCGATCCGCCGGCGTTCCTCGTGGGTCAGACGACCTCCCGGCATCCCGGCCTCCACTCGTCGCCGAACAGCGCTTGAGGCTCGTGAGTGCGTAACCGGGCTCCAGCCCGGTTACGCACTCACGAGCCCACGCACCACTGGTGCATTCAGCATCAACGTCATTGCACCGATCGTACTTCGCCTACCTGGAATAACGGAATTCTCCGGTTGCGAACGCGTGAAATGCGGTCCTAGCGTTTCGCGCACCGCGAACGAATCACGTGGAAGGAGACCGGCATGACCCCGTCACTGCCGACCACACGGCCGGCCGACCGCCCCTTCGACCCGCCCGAGGGGCTCGCCGAGCTGCGCGAGCAGGCACCGCTGAGCAGGCTGAGCTACCCGGACGGGCACGAGGGGTGGCTGGCGACCAGCCACGCCCTGGTGCGCGAGGTGCTGGCCGATCCGCGGTTCAGCGTGAGGCCCGAGCTGCGGCACACGCCGATTCCCGGCATCCCCGGTAGCGACCAGCCCGCGCCGCCCGGGATCTTCAACGCCATGGACGCGCCGGAGCACACCCGGTACCGCCACCTGCTCACCGGCCAGTTCACCGTGCGCCGCATGCGTCAGCTGACCGAGCAGATCGAGGACATCACGGCCCAGCACCTCGACGAGATGGAGCGGCACGGCGGCCCGGTGGACCTGGTGGAGGCCCTGGCGCAGCCCGTCCCCGCGCAGGTGATCTGCGAGCTGCTCGGCGTGCCGTACGTGGACCGGGCGCGCTTCCAGACGCACGCGCTGGACATGTTCCGGCTGGACTCGCCGCCGGAGCAGCTGGCGGCCGCGTACGGCGCGGTGCACGAGTTCGTCCGCGAGCTGGTGCTCGCCAAACGCGCCGCGCCGACCGACGACCTGCTCAGCGGCCTCACCGCCACCGACCTCACCGACGAAGAACTGGTCAACATCGGGTTCGTGCTGCTGGGCGCCGGGCTGGACACCACGGCCAACATGCTCGCGCTGGGCGCCTTCGCGCTGCTGAGCCATCCCGACCAGCTCGCCGTCCTGCGCGACGACCCCGGCATCGCCGGTCGCGCGGTCGAGGAGCTGCTGCGCTACCTGAGCATCATCCCGTTCACGATCCGCACCGCGCTGGAGGACGTCGAGCTGCACAGCGCGCAGATCAAGGCGGGCGAGACGGTCACCGTCTCGATCCCCGCGGCCAACCGCGATCCCGGCCACTTCGCCGACCCCGACGTCCTCGACCTGCTCCGCGCGAGCAGCGGGCACGTGGCGTTCGGCCACGGCATCCACCAGTGCCTCGGCCAGCAGCTGGCCCGGGTGGAACTGCAGGTGGCGCTTCCCGCGCTGGTAACGAGATTCCCGACGCTGCGGCTGGCGGTTCCTCCCGAGGATGTGGCGATGCGGACCGACATGCTCATCTACGGCGTTCACCGGCTGCCCGTCATCTGGGAGGTGTAGCGGAGATGGTCGCCAAGGTATGCCTCGTCACCGGGGCGTCGTCGGGAATCGGCCGCGCCACCGCGCTGGAACTCCTGCGCGCCGGCCACACCGTGTACGGCGCCGCGCGGCGCGTGCACAAGATGGACGCCATCCGCTCCGCCGGTGGCCACGTCCTGGAGATGGACGCGCGCGACGGCGAGAGCCTCGACCGGGCGGTCGCCACCATTCTCGACGAGCAGCAGCGGATCGACGTTCTGGTGAACAACGCCGGGACCGTCTTGCACGGCGCGATCGAGGATGTGCCGCTGGATCAGGCGCGTGACCAGCTCGAAGTCAACCTCCTCGCGCCGGCCAGGCTGGTCCAGCTCGTCCTGCCGCACATGCGCGCGCAGCGGTCCGGCACGATCGTCAACGTCTCGTCGATCGGCGGCGAGATCTCGCTGCCGCTCGGCGCCTGGTACTACGCGTCCAAGCACGCGCTCGAAGCCTTTTCCGACACGCTCCGCATGGAGGTCGAGCCGTTCGGCATCGATGTCGTGATCGTCCAGCCGGGCATCATCAAAACCGAGTTCGAAGACCAGACCGCCGCGCAGCTGAGGGAGATCTCCGGCAACGGGGCCTACCGGGAGATGGCCGAGGCCATGGCGCGGCGCGGCGAGACCGGGCTGAGCGAGGGCTCCGATCCCGGCCTTGTCGCGGAGACCATCCGGCAGGCCATCGAATCCGGCCGCCCGGACACCCGCTGCGCGGTCGGCTGGCTCGCCGACAAGCTCCTGGAACTCAACAGGTCGCTGCCGGATCGCGAGTTCGACGAGCTGGCCACCCGCTCGATCAAATAGGAGAACCAGTGCGAATCACCATCGACATCGAGTTGTGCACGGGCGCAGGACAGTGCGCGCTCGTAGCCGCCGATGTCTTCGACCAGCGCGACGAGGACGGCATCGTCGCGCTCCTGCAGCCGGGGCCCCCGGCGGAAGCCCACGACGCGGTGCGACAGGCCGCCCTGTTGTGCCCCACTCGCGCCATCCGGGTGGCGGAGTGATGCGCGGCCCGGCCCGCGTCGTCATCGTCGGCGCCTCGGCGGCGGGCCTCACCGCCGCCGAGACCCTGCGCCGGGAGGGCCATCGAGGGCGGATCACGATGATCGGCGCCGAGTCGCATCTGCCCTACGACCGCCCACCGCTGTCGAAGCAGATCCTCGCCGGCGACTGGGAGCCCGAACGCCTCGCCCTGCGCGACGAAAGCGCCTACCAGCAACTGGATCTCGACATCCGGCGGGGAACGGCCGCAGCAGAACTGGACGTGCGCACCAAGACGGTCACCCTCCGCGGCGGCGAGGCGCTCGGCTACGACGGTCTGATCATCGCGACCGGCGTGAGGCCGAGAAGGCCCGCCCCGCTGGCGAACGCGCATGTGCTGCACACCCTCGACGACGCCCTCGCGCTGCGGTCCGAGCTGAAGCGGGCCGCGCGCATCGTGATCATCGGAGCGGGCTTCGTCGGGACCGAGGCCGCCGCGGCGGCCCGCAAGCTCGGTGTCGAGGTGACCTTGGTCGACCCGTGCCCCGTGCCCATGGCGCGCCAGTTCGGCGAGCAGATCGGAAAGCTCGTCGCCGCATGGCACCGCGACCACGGCGTGGATCTCCGCATGAACGCCGAAGTCGTCGGATTGCTCGACGGCGCCTCGGAAAGCGGCGTCGAGCTCGCCGATGGCACCGTGCTCGAAGCCGACGCGGTACTGGCCGCCGTCGGCGCGACACCCGCCACCGACTGGCTCTCCGGGAGCGGGCTCACCGTGGACGACGGGGTGGTGTGCGACGCGACTTGCCAGGCAGCGCCCGACGTCTACGCGGCCGGTGATGTCGCCAAGTGGTTCAATCCCCGCTTCCGCGCCCTGATGCGCGTGGAGCACCGGATGAACGCCACCGAGCAGGCCATGGCGGCCGCACGCAACCTCCTCGGCGCGGCGCGACCGTTCGATCCCATCCCCTACTTCTGGACCGACCAGTTCGACGCCAAGATCCAGGCGCACGGCCACTTTCCGCCAGGCAGCGACATCACGATCACCCACGGCGAGGCGTCCGAGCGGAAGTTCATCGCCACCTGCACCCAGAACGGGCGGACGACCGGCGTCCTCGGCTGGAACATGCCGCGACAACTCCGCCAAGCACGGGCTCTTGTCGAAGAGGCGACCGTTCATCTAGGTGATCATGCGCGGTAACCGCGAATCGCGTAGGTGAGCGTGCCGAGCACGGCGAGGGCCGTCGCGGTGAACGTTGCGGCGGCCGTCCCGGTTTCCGCCATCGGCCAGGTGAGCGCCTGCATCACCGCAGTGTCCTGCGGCAGCGGCAACGCGGTCGGCAACGCCCAGCCCATCGGAAACCACCAGGCGCGGGCCGCGCCGAAGAACGCGGCGCCGAAAGCGGCGAGCCCGGCAAAACCCGCGCAGTTCCGGACTATCACGAGGTTCGGCACCAGCGGCTCGCCGATCGCCTGCGCTGCGACGAGCGCGCCACCCACGGCCGCGGCCAGCGCCACGACATGCCCCGCCCGCCACGCCGGCCAGCGCAGTGCGGCGGTGCGATCCAGTGCCGCGTCCGCGCCGCCGAGACCGACCGCGGCCGCGGAGATCCCGAGCGCCAGCCCGACGACCACGAGCCGGGCAGTGACCGGCGGGTCGGCACCCCAGCGGCCGAACGCCCACACCGCGGCGGTCGACACGAGGATCACGGCGCATGTCGCCGGGACGCGCCGGGACCGCAAGTACAAAGCCAGTCCTCGCAAGGGAATCACGCGCCCGGGGCGAGGACGGCGAGCGGATCGGGTTGGCAGGACTGGGTGGTCGCGCGCAGCTCCGCCACCTCCTGGGGCTGGGCTTCCGGCGGCAGGGCGCGGAGGGCTTGCCAGGCCGGTTCCGCCAGCTGCCGGATCTCGCCTTCGCGGCCGGAATAGTCGGGCAGCGGCGTGAACTCGTCGACGAACCAGGACGCGATGATCGTGCGGGCGGCCTGCGACTCGTCGCCGTACCACGTGTCGCATCCCGGGTCGGTGCCGCTCAGGAGGCCGATCCGCACCGACGTCGAGTCCTCGTCGGCGAGTTCGAGTTCGTCGAAGTCCAGCGGGAGCACGCCCGGCGGAACGTGCCGGGTGGTCTTGTCCATGCCGCGGGTCGGGATCTCCGCGACGGCCTTGGGCGCGTCGGGCAGCCTGCCCAGCCGGGACAGGGCATCCCGCGCCGGCCCGGTGAGGGCATCCAGCTTGTCGGCGTGTGCGCGGGTGACGCACACGTCGCCGGTTTCGGTGCACACCAACGCCGTCGCCTCCTCGTTGATGACGTAGACGGCCTCGGCGTCGCGGGGCAAAGCGGTCACCGCCACCGCGATCCCGAGCGCGGCCGGCAGCAGCACGGCGATCCGGGTTCCGAGCCGGCTCGCGGTCAGCAGACCGAGTGCCGTCGTCGCCACCGCGGCGAACCACACGAGCTGCACTGCGCTCACCGTGCCCGACACCGCGATGAAGGCGTTGCGCGTCGTCCCCGCCAGCATCGGCGTGAGCAGCTCCGGCACGCTCGACCGCGGCGCGTCGTAGGCCTCTGCGGAAATCGTCGTGGAATGCGCGTAGGTCAGCACCGCGAATCCGGCGGCCGCCACCACGGGCGGAGTCAGCAACGACGGCAGCAGCCTGCCGACGCCCATGCCGAGCCATCCGGCGGCGACCAGCGACAGCGCCCCGACCGCCGCGACCGGCAGCCAGCCGAGGTGGAAGAAGCCACCGTTGGCCACCACCGAGACGCCACCCGCCACCAGGATCGCGGCCGAGGCGGCGACCATCGCCAGGCACACCGCCACAGCGGTGTGGGCCGATCGTTGCCACGCGGGCCGCGGCGCCGACGCGAACAGCTCCTGAACATGGCTACGGCGGTCTCGCATCCCCAGCAGAGCGCCTCCGCCGAGCGCCACCGGCAACAGCACGAAGTGCATGAAACGCAGGTAGTAGACGAAGGAATCCCATTGCAGGTGCCAGGCGCCGGTCGACTTCTGCCAAGGGCCGTTGCTCAGCAGGTACAGCAACGCCACCGTGATCACGAAGATCGCCGTGCCGGTCGCCAGTGCGCTGGAGCGACGCAGCTCGATCCGCACCATCCGCGCGCTCACCAGGATCCCCCACGCCGTTCGGAATCACCGCGGTGCGCGGCCAGCAGCGCCGAGTAGCCCCGCTCCGCCGGGCTGTCGCCAGGATGGTTCTCGTCGCCTGCTCCGACGAGTTCCGCACGCGTTCCGCGGAACACCAGGCGGCCGTGGTCGACGAGCGTCACGTCGGCGCACACGGCGGCGACGTCCTCGACGAGGTGCGTGGAGACCAGCACGCAGGTGTCCTGGCCGATCCGGTGCAGGAGTTCGCGGAACCGCAGCCGCTGCTCGGGATCCAGGCCCGCGGTCGGCTCGTCGAGCAGCAGGATCTCCGGGTCGTTGACGATGGCCTGGGCGATGCCGGCGCGACGCAGCATCCCGCCGGAGAGCGTCCGCATCCGGTGGTCGGCCCGGTCGGCGAGCCCGACCAGCTCGATCGCGCGTTGCACCGCGCCCGGCCGCTCCTGCTTCGGGACCTCCTTGAGCCAAGCCATGTACTCGGTGAACTCGCGGAGCGTGAATCGCCGGTAGAAGCCGAAGTTCTGCGGAAGGTAGCCGAGCCGCCGGCGGACCTGGCGCAACTCGTGCCCTCGGCCGATGTGTTGCCCCAGCAATTCCAGGGTGCCGCCGGCGGGCCGCACGACCGTCGCCAACGCGCGCATCAGCGTCGTCTTGCCCGCGCCGTTGGGGCCGAGCAGACCGTGCACGCCAGTGCCGAACGACAGGTCCAGGCCGTTGACCGCCATCCGCAACCCTGCCCGCACCCGCAGCCCTTCGGCGCGGATCGCCGCGGCGTAGGTCGTGGGCGCGATCTCCTCCGCGCTCACCACGCGTGCCATCGCATCCTCCTGATGTCCACAATGGATTCCTGTGTTCACTGGCTGCCGAGCCAGGCATAGGCGCGCGAGCGCGCCGCCAGCACCACCGCGCCGACCACGAGAGCCGCGCCCCAGATCGGGGTGGCCGACGGCTCCAGCGGGAGCGGCGAACCGGCCGCGAACAGGCTCGGCAGGATGACCGCCCCGGCCCACAGCGCGATGAGCCCGAACGCCGCCCTGGCGATTCCGACGAAGCTGCCGAGCGCCAGCGATCCCACCGTGAAGGCCAGGCAGGGCAGCAACCACCGGGCCGGGGACGTGCCCGCCGCCCAGCCCACCACCAGCAGCAACGGGATGACCACGACCAGCACGGCCGCGGTGCGACGCAGCACCAGCTCCACTCCCCCGCGCGCGGCACCGGCCAGCACTTCGTGAGCCGGATCCAGCCCGCGCGACCAGGCCGCCGCCACGCACGACAGCGGCGCCACCGGAGCGAGCAGCAGCACCATGGACGGGTAACCCTCGCGCAGCAACGGGGTCCAGGCGTCGACCGCGAGGGCCAGCAGGAGCATGAGCGCGGTCATCCCGAACCATGGCAGCATCACCGGCGAGGCCCAGGCGTGCAGGTGCCGCAGCCACCGGTTCCCGGCGGGCTGCGGCGCGCTCGCGGCCACCGCGGGATCCAGCTCGGCCCACACGCCCTCCAGCAGCGCCGTCACGTCACCGGCGTGCTCCGCGACGCCGGATGCAAGCTGTTCCCGGCACGCCGCGCACGACTCCAGATGAGCCTCCACCGCCCAGGTCTCGTCGACCGTCAGCGCGGGATCGTCGCAGACGTAGCGCCGCACCAATTCGGCCGCGATGTGATCGCCATCGTGTTCGCGTGCCCTCATGACAGCGCCTCCCGCATCGCAATCCGCGCCCGTCGGGCGCGGGTCTTCACCGTTCCTTCGGGAACACCGAGCAGCAGCGCGGTTTCCCGGACCGACAGCCCGTCCAGCACCATCGCCTGCAGCACCTGCCGCAGCTCCGGAGCCAACCGCTGGAGCGCGTCGCCCACCGTTCCGCCGACCTCGCTCGCCAACGCGTCGTCCTCGGCGGCGGGAACGCTCGCCGCCTCCGCGGTGACCGCGGGCACCCGCGCATGCCGGGCCTGCCGCCGGAAACCGTCCACGAGGCGGCGCGCGGCGATGGTCCACAGCCAGCCCACGGCGGTGCCGTTCACGGCGTCTCCCGCGAACGCCCCGCCGGCGCGCCACACGGCGAGGTAGGTCTCCTGCATCACCTCGGCGACGAGCTGCTGGTCCGCGCACCTGCGGCGCAGCCGCACCGCCAGCCAAGGCGACGTGCGCCGGTACAGCTCCTCGAAGGCTGCGCGGTCGCCTCTCGCGATGCGACGTACCAGCTGCGCTTCGTCCAGCGAAGCCATCGGCACCCCGTTTCCTCTCACGCCCGGGAAGACGACGCTGGCACACCCGACGGTTCTTCGAGTGGCTTAGATCACAGTTTGGCGGCGGGAGAACCCGGCCCGGTTACCGCCACGACTTACGGCCAGATCCTGCCGGAGCGACACCACTCCGGCGGGACGACCGAAACCAATCGAGTCCTAACAGGACGAAAATCGCGGAAGGGTGCTGTCGTGCTGAAGAAGACCTCCATCACCGCAATCGGACTTACCGTCGCAGCGGGCGCGATCACCGCTACCAGCAGCGGAGCGTTCGCCGCGCCCGAGCCCGGCGCGAACACCGAACCCGTCCCGCCCAAAGGGGCCAGGGCGCAGGTCCAGGTCACGCCGAATCCCGTGTGGCGGGGCCAGGAAGTGACCATCACCGGCGACTGCGGCGGCGGAACCGGTCTCAAGGCCGTCCTCAGCGGCTACTCGGAAACGACGCCGGTGCTGGAAGACGTGCGCATCGTCGACGACAACCCCGCCTCGTTCATCGCGAAGGGCCGGCTGAGCGAGCGCGTGGGCAACGGCGTGGGCCCGGTCTTCGTCGACTGCGGCGGAGAAGCCGGAGTCACCCTCGTCGTCACCCACGCCTGACGACCCGCGACGCCGCAAGCAGCCGACACCGCTTGCGGCGTCGCGCCCGTTCCGCCCGTACATTGGTCGGCGGAAAGTCCTGCTTCCGAAGGGAAATCCCGACATGCGCGCATCCGACGTCCCGGACACCTTGCTGGCGTCCCACAACGGGAACGAGGCGGGGAGGGCCTGGATCGCCGCGTTGCCCGGTCAGGTCGCCGAGTACCTGGAGAAGTGGAACCTCTCTCCCGATGGGGAGTTGGCCGCCGGGGAGGCCTCGCTGGTGGTGCCCGTGCTCCGGGCGGACGGGGAACGCGCGGTGCTGAGATTCCAGATGCCGAAGGAGGAAACCAGGGCCGCGCTCCTCGGTTTGGGGATCTGGGACGGCAACGGGATCGTGCGGCTCCTCGACCACGATCCGGCGAACTGCACGATGCTGCTGGAACGCCTGGACGGCTCGCGCACCCTGGCCTCCGTCGCGGACGACGACGTGGCGATGGGCATCCTCGCCGAGCTGCTGCGCCGGCTGACGGCCGTGCCCGCGCCGGAGGGATTGCGGGGGCTCGGCGAGATCGCCACCGAGATGCTCGACCAGGTGCCCAATGCGGTTTCCGCGCTGACCGACGCGGCCGATCAACGGCTGCTGCGCTCGTGCGCCGCCGCGCTCGCCGACCTGGTCGACGAGCCCGGCGACCGGCTGCTGCACTGGGATCTGCACTACGGCAACGTTCTCGCGGGCGAGCGGGAACCGTGGCTGGCGATCGACCCGGAGCCGTTGGCGGGCGACCCCGGGTTCGACCTGTGGCCCGCCCTGGACAGCGAGTGGGACGCGGTGGTGGCCACCGGAGACCCGATCCGCGTCGTGCACCGGCGGTTCGACCTGCTCACCGAAGCGCTCGGCCTGGACCGGGAGCGCGCGGCGGGCTGGACCCTCGGGCGCGTGCTGCAGAACAGCCTGTGGGACGTCGAAGACGGAGCCACCTCGCTGGCCCCGAGCCAGGTCGCCATGGCGCAGGCCATGCTCAAACGCCCGAAGCGTGCAACGTCCCGCTAACACCGAGGAAGGCCCCGCCGAAGCGCGGCGCCTTCCGACGTTGCGGTTCGCGTGCTGCCGAGCAGCGTGCCGGACAATCCGCTGCTTGGCGGCGGGCTGATCACGCTTGACTTCGGGACATCAGCGCCGAGAATCGCGTTCGTCCCGGCTCTCTACGGGCCATCGACATACCACGATCAAGAAGCGGACACTGCACCCATGTTCCGGGCGTTCGCGGCGGTAGAAAGGCTTACGCTGGCCGAAGAACCGTCTCGGATGCTGCTGATCGAGAAGCTGAGGGAGTTCGGTTCGGTTCTGCGTACCCGTGAGCGCTTTGGGGCGCTATGGCACCCCAAAACACTCACGGCACTTGACCAGCGGCAACGCGCGCCTTTCGCGATTCGGATGATGCTGGATCACCTCAATCACTAGCGGGCCACATCAGGGCTCCGCTATGCGAAAACGGGGGAAGGCCCCGCCTGCAGTCGGGGCCTTCCGTTTTCACCGGTCGGTATCAGTAAGCGGCGCCGCCGCTGATGAAGCCGACGTGCAGCAGGCGGTTCGTCGAGCCGGGGCCCGGGTTCCGCACCGCGTTCTGGGTTCCGTTGTTCACCAGCGCGTCACGCACCTGCGCGGGCGTCGCCGACGGGTTCGCCGTCAGGTACAGCGCGACCGCGCCCGCCACGTGCGGGGTGGCCATCGACGTGCCGCTCATGCCGCCCGCGCCGCCGCCGTTGAGGGTGGACGTGATGTCGGTGCCCGGCGCGAAGATGTCGGTGCAGCGGCCGTAGTTGGAGAACGTCGACCGGCTGTCCTGCCGGTCGGTGGCGTTGACCGTGATCGCCTCCGGCACGCGGGCCGGCGTCGAGCTGCAGGCGTCGGTGTTGGAATTCCCGGACGCCACGGCGAAGGTGACGCCGCTCTGGATCGCCCTCCGCACCGCGTTGTCGGTCGCGGTGTCACCGCCACCGCCGAGGCTCATGTTCGCCACCGCGGGCTTGGTGGCGTTGCGGGCCACCCAGTCGATGCCGGAGATGATCTGGGAGTACTGACCCGAACCCTGGCAGTCGAGCACGCGGACGGCGACCAGCTTCACCTGCTTCGCCACGCCGTACGTCTTCGAGCCGACGGTCCCGGCCACGTGCGTGCCGTGGCCCTGGCAGTCGGAGGCGTCGGCGTCGTTGTCGATGAAGTCACGGCCGTCCCTGACGCGGCCCTCGAAGTCGGGGTGCCGCTTGTCCACGCCGGTGTCGAGGATGTAGGCCGTCGCCCCCGACCCGGTGTTCGGGTAGGTGTAGGTGCGGTCGAGCGGCAGGTTGTTCTGGTCGATGCGGTCGATGCCCCAGGTGGCGTTCTGCTGGGTGCCGGTGATCCGGGCGACGCCGTCCTGTTGCACGTACGCGACCGCCGGGTCGCTGGCCAGCCGCTTGGCCGAGGCCTCGTCGAGCTTCGCCGCGAAGCCGCGGATGGTCGAGGTGTAGGTGGCGGTCGTGGTGCCCCCGTACTGCGCGACGAGGCGGGCGGTGGTGCTCGTGGTCGAGGCCGCGCTCGCGTTCAGGTCCTTCAGCACCACGATGTAGCTGCCGGCAACCGGGTTGGCGGCGGGGAGGATCGTGCCGGTCGGGGCGGCGGTGGCCGGTGCGGCGGTCAGCGCCGCGGCCAGCACGCCCGCGCCGAGCGCGGTGGTCAGCCGGATCTTGCGTCCTTGTCGCATGTCGGGTGCTCCCTCTTAAGTTGTGGCTGCCATACGGAGGTAGTGACGCACAGCCAGTTCCGACACGATCGGCTGATGTCCTAATGATGATCAATCCGTATTTCATTACGTAGGGGTACTTGTCTTTCGGCGAGTGGAGAGCACATGGCACGCACCCGGCGCCCCGTTCGCCCGCAGATCCGGACCAGCTCACCCGTGCTGGTCGGGCGCGCCGAGCAGCTCGCATCGCTGCAGGCAGTGGCCGTGCTGCACCCGGCCGTGGTGCTGATCGAGGGCGAGGCCGGGGTCGGCAAGAGCCGGCTGCTGACCGAGGTGCTCGCCGGCGAGCTCGGACCAGCCACGTCGCTCATCGGGTACTGCCGTCAGGTAGGTGAACCGTTCCCGTACGGCGCGGTTCTGGAGGCGCTGCGTGGCGCGAGGCCCGCGCGCCGGCCGGAGCTGAGCCCGGTCACCGGCGTCCTCGGCCCGCTGCTCCCGGAGATCGCCGAGCACCTGCCGCCGGCGCCGGACCCGCTCGGCGACCCGCGCGCGGAGCGGCACCGGTTGTTCCGCGCGGTGCGCGAGCTGGTCGGCGCGCTGGGCCCGGTGCTGCTCGCCATCGAGGACCTGCAGTGGGCCGACGACGGCACCCGGCAGCTGGTGCGGTTCCTGATGAGCGACCCGCCGCCGAACCTGACGATCGTGGTGACCTACCGGCGCGAGGACGTGCCCGGCGGCCTGCCGCTGGGCGGCGCGTACCGGCCGCCCAACGGCGTGGTCAGCGTGGTGCTGGCGCTGAGCCCGCTCGGCGTCGACGACGTCCGCGCGCTGACCGAGGCGATCCTCGGCGAGAAGCAGGTGTCCGCGGAGTTCGCCGCCCGGCTGCACGAATGCACGGCCGGAGTCCCGTTCGTCGTCGAAGAAACGTTGCGGGCGCTGCGCAACACCGTCGGCACGGTGCGCACCGACGGCGCCGCCGCCCGCCGGCTGCTCGACGCGGTCGAGGTGCCGGTGCTGCTGCGGGATGCGATGGCCGAACGGCTTGCCGTGCTGCCGACCGCGGCGACCAGGCTCGTCGAGACGGCCGCGGTGCTCGGCGCGCCCGCTACGGAAGGACTGCTCGGCGCGGTCGCCGGCGTCCCGGAGCCACGGCTGCGCACCGCGCTGACGCACGCGTTGAGCGGACACGTGCTGCACGAGCTGGACGGCGGTTACGGCTTTCGGCATTCGCTGGCCAGGAAAGCCGTGTACGACACCATCGGCGGCCCCGATCGCGCGCATCTGCACGCGCGCGCGATCGACGTGCTGGCCGGCGTCGAGCCCAAACCGCTGAAGCAGCTCGCCGAGCACAGCGAGCGCGCCGGCCGGGTGTCGGAGTGGCTTTCCTACGGGGAGGCGGCCGCCGACCGGGCCGCCGAGATCGGCGACGCGGCGACCGCCACCGAGCTGCTGCAGCGGCTGCTGAAGGAACCGGAGCTGCCCGCCGAGCACGTCGACCGGCTCGCGATCAAGCTCGGGCAGATCGCGCACACCGGCCTGGACCAGCACGATCCGACCGAGACGCTGGAACGCCTGCTCAGCGACCGGCGGCTGTCCACGTCGGCGCGCGGCGAGGTGCGGCTGTACCGGGGGCTGCTGTTGCTGCGGCAGGCCGGTGGGCTGGTGGAGGCCCGGTCGGAGGTCGAACGGGCGATCAACGAGCTGTCGGAGCGCCCAGACCTGGCCGCGCGCGGCACCGCGGTGCTGGCGATGCCCTACGTCGGGCAGACCTCGCTCGACGAGATCCGGCCGTGGCTCGCGCGGCTCACCGAGTACCGGTCGAAGGCCGATGACGAACTGCGGTTGTCGTTGCAGGCCAACGAATTCGGCTCCCGCATGCACCTCGGCGACGCCACCGTGCTCGCCTCGCTCGACGAGCTGCCGGAGGAGGTGGCGACGGTCGGCGAGCAGCGCCACCTCGCGCGGCTGCGCTGCAACCTGGCCGACGCGTGCGAGTGGACCGGGCACCTGCGGATCGCCGACGAGCTGCTGCGCGGCGGCCTTCGGATCGCCACCCGCTGCGGCGCCCCGTTCGTGATCAGCACGGCCCGGGCCACCCGGACCCGGCTGGACTGGCTGGCCGGCGAATGGGCCGGGCTCGACGAGCGGGCGCGCCGGATGCTCGACGAGTACCGGGACCTGTTCCCGGTGGTCAGCGAGCTGAGCCTGGTGCTGGGTTCGCTCGCGGCGGCTCGCGGCGAGTGGGCGACCGCGACGAGCCACCTCACCGAAACGGGCGCCTTCGCCCCGGACGAGGCGATCAGCCCGGTCGCGATCGCCGGCTGCGCGGGGCTGGCCTGGACCCTGCTGTCCCAGGACGAGCCGGCGAAGGCGTGCGCGGACGTCGAACGCGGGCTGGACATCCTGCGGCGCAAGGGGGTCTGGGCGTGGAGCGGCGAGCTGGGCCCGGTCGCGGTCGCGGTGTACCTGGCGGCGGACCGCGAAGCGGACGCGGTGCGGCTGGTGGACGAGATCGCCGCGGGAATCGCGGGTCTGAGCGTGCCGCTCGCGGTGGCGGCGCTGGCTCAGTGCCGCGGTCGGCTGGCCGAACACCGGGGAGACCTGCCCGCGGCGGTGGCGCACTACCGCGCCGCGATCGCGCACTACGAGGAACTGCCGGTGCCCTACTACGCGGCGATGGTCGCCGAACGAGCGGCCGCGTGCCTGCTGCCCACCGATCCGGGACCGGCGAGCGAAGAGCTGTCCGCGCTGGTCGACGTGTTCGACCGCCTCGGAGCCACGCGCGACGCGGCCAGGTGCCGCCACCTGCTGCGCGGCGCGGGCGGCGGCAAGCCCTCCCGCCGGGGCCGCCGTGGTTACGGCGACGAGCTCTCGCCGCGCGAGGAGGAGGTGGCCCGGCTGCTCGCCTGCGGCCACACGAACCGCGAGATCGCCGAAATCCTGTTCCTCTCGCCGCGCACCGTCGAACAGCACGCCGCCAGGGTGCTGCGAAAGCTCGGCGTCAGCTCTCGCGAGCAGTTGAAGAACTAGCGCCGTATCCCGCAATGAGCGGTCCGACACCGGAAGGGCGCAATTTCGCGAGAAATCGACGTTCATCCGGGTGACGGTCAATTTCTCGCGAAATTGACCACCACCTGCTCAAACGCACCGCGGCGATCACATCGCGTGACAGCTTCCGTCACCCTGAGATAGCGCAATTTCTCGTGAAATTGGCACCTCCCCGAGTTGCCGCCTGGTGATCAGGAGCCCGGTCGAGGCTCGTGGGCAAGGCGTCAGCCCGCCGGTTGCAGCCGTGCCGGTCCGCGATCCGGCAGCAGTTCGCGGACCAGCTCGGCGACCTGTGCGGTCTCGATGAGGAACCCGTCGTGGCCGTGCGGCGAGGCGATGGTGCGCAGCGGCCCGGCGCCGGGAGTTCCCTCGGCGAGACGGCGCTGCTGGTGCAGCGGGAAGAGGCGGTCGCTGTCGACACCGGCGACGCAGGTCCGGGCCCGGATCCGGCTCAGCGCCGCCTCGACTCCACCTCTCCCCCGGCCCACGTCGTGCCCGGACATCGCCTGGGCCAGCGTCACGTAGCTGGCCGCGTCGAACCGCCGCACCAGCTTGTCGGCGTGGTGGTCCAAATAGGACTCGACGGCGTATCGGCCGCCGCGCCGCGGGTGTTCGCCGTCCTGGTGGTCGGTGCCGAAGCGGTCCTGCAGCTCCTGCGGGCTGCGGTAGGTGATGTGCGCGATCCGCCGGGCAACGCCCAGCCCGGCGTGCGGACCGCGACCGGCAGGCAGGTCGTGGTAGTGGCCGCCCAGCCAGTCCGGATCCGAGCGGATCGCCTGGATCTGCGCCGAGGACCAGGCGATCTGCTCCGCCGAGGCCACGGCGCAGCAGCTCAGCAGCAGCGCCGCCGACACCCGGTCCGGGTAGGTGACGGCCCATTCCAGCGCGCGCATCCCGCCGAACGAGCCACCGATCACCGCCGCCCACACCCGCACCCCAAGCTCGTCGGCGAGTTGTGCTTCCGCACGAACCGTGTCCCGCACGGTGATAGCGGGAAACCTGCCGCCCCAAGGCCTTCCGTCGGGCGCGGCGCCAGCCGGGCCGGTGCTTCCCTGGCAGCCGCCGATCGCGTTCGGGGCGACGACGAACCACCGATCGGTGTCGAGCGCCCGGCCGGGCCCCACGAGCGCGTCCCACCAGCCCGGGCTCGGGTGGCCGTCACCGGCCGGACCGGCGACGTGGCTGTCGCCGGTCAGTGCGTGCAGCACCAGCACCGCGTTCGAGGCATCGCGGTTGAGACGCCCCCAGGTCTCGTAGGCCAGGCTGGCCGCCGGGAGTTCGCCGCCGGCTTCCAGCCGCAGCGGCTCGCGCAGGCGCAGCCACCGGCGCCGACCGCCCGGGCTCCCTTCCCGCCACGCCCCGGTGGCGGGAAGGGAGCCGGTCGCCTGCGGTCCGCTCATCGCTCCAGCTCGGCCTTGGCCGCGCGGAAGCCGGCTTCGAGGTCGGCCTTGAGGTCCTCGACGGCTTCGATGCCCACCGATAGCCGGACGAGACCCGGCGTGACACCGGCGAGCAGCTGGTCCTGCTCGCTGAGCTGGCTGTGCGTGGTGCTCGCCGGGTGCGCGATGAGGCTGCGCACGTCGCCGATGTTCACCAGGTGGCTGAACAGCTGCACGCCGTCGACGAATGCGCGCCCGGCGGACGTGCCTCCACGAAGTTCGAACGACACGACGGCGCCCGCGCCGCGAGGCAGGTACTTCTGTCCGGCGTCGTACCACCGGCTGGAGGTGAGACCGGCGTAGTGCACCGATTCGACCTCGTCGCGCTCGCTGAGCCATTCGGCGAGGATCTGCGCGTTGCGCGTGTGCCGCTCGATCCGCAGCGACAGCGTTTCCAGTCCCTGCAACAGGAGGAAGGCGTTGAACGGCGAGATGGCGGGACCGAGGTCGCGCAGCCCCTGCACCCGCAGCTTCGCCGCGAAGGCGCCGTGGCCGAGGGCGGGCCAGTACTGCAGGCCGTGGTAGGTCGGGTCAGGTTCGACGAATCCCGGGAACCGCTCGGCGTGGGCGCCGAAGTCGAAGGTGCCGCCGTCGACGACCACGCCGCCGATGGCGGTGCCGTGGCCGCCGAGGTACTTCGTCGCCGAGTGCACGACGATGTCCGCTCCGTGCTCGATCGGCCGCTGCAGGTACGGCGTCGCGATGGTGTTGTCGACGACGAGCGGGGCTCCGGCTTCGTGCGCCGCGTCGGCGACCGCCCGCACGTCCAGCACGTTGGCGCGCGGATTGCCGAGTGTTTCGGCGAAGAACAGCTTCGTGTTCGGGCGCGCGGCGGCTCGCCAGGCGTCGAGGTCGTCGGGGTCTTCGACGAAGCTGACCTCGATGCCCAGCTTCGGCAGCGTGTGCCGGAGGAGGTTGTGGGTGCCGCCGTACAGCGAAGAGCTGGAAACCACGTGATCCCCGGCCTGCGCCAGGGTGAGGATGGTCAGCGTCTCGGCCGCCTGGCCGGACGCCAGCGCCACCGCCGCCACGCCGCCTTCCAGCGCCGCCACCCGGTTCTCGAGGGCCGCCTGGGTGGGGTTGTTGATCCGCGTGTAGATGTTGCCGGATTCGCTGAGGTTGAACAGGTTCGCGGCGTGTTCGGTGTCCCGGAAGACGTACGACGTGGTCTGGTAGATCGGCACCGCGCGCGCACCGGTCGCCGGGTCGGGCTCGGCGCCGGCATGCACCTGAAGCGTGTCGAACGACCACGAAGACTGGTCGAGGGCGGCGGAAGAAGCGTCGGAACTCATGCGTGTCTCCTGAGAAAAACGGCATGCGCCAGCCACATCACGGCGGCGCGGCCTGGAGTGATCGACGGAGGTTCCGCCGAGAAGCGTTGCGAGAAGGGCGATTCGGAGCTCCGCGGTTCCGCCGGCAGCGGGTCACGAGACCCGAGCGGAAGCGCAGAACTGCGAAATTCCCGGGCGATGGCCCGAGGAATCAGAGGATCAACACGCAGAAGTGGTCACGCGCACGTAATCGACGTGCCGGCGGATAACCAAGCGGATCATGAGCCGAAGAGTAGCGGTTCGATCGCAGCCCGCAAAACGTGTTCACCAGTTGAGACGAACGGCGCCACCAAGAACCGATCGCCGCGTTTCATCCACAATGGACCATACAGTGTTGGTTTCTCGGTGTGAGCCTTGGCAACTCCTGGAGGACCTGTCACGGCAGAAGCTGCCCGAAGCCCCTCAGGCGGGGCCCGACCGCCCAGATCTGCCCGAACTTGAGGCCGTCCACCTGTCCACGTGCTAATCACTGGGCGCGCTCCACGGGCCTGCCTGCTGCCGCGGACCATGTCAGCTGCGCTCGGATTCCTGTTCAGCAGCGCGCCAACCGTTTTCGAGCAGGTCGAACGCTGCCGCGACGGCCTCTTCGGGTTGGGGGCCGCGGGCCAGTGCGCGCGTTTGCAGCGCGAAATGCGCCAGGGCGGCGCACCTGGGATCGTCGCCGGCGCATCCCGCCTGTTCCGCGATCGCGGCGGCGAGCGCGGCTCGGTGGCGCATCCACATTCGGTCGGCGTAGGAGCGCAACGCATTGCTGGACTCGCTGAGCGCCACGAACGACGCCCACCGCGGATCGCCGCGGACCCGCTCGACAGCCTCCAGCACGTACCGGCGCAGCGCGGCCGGGATGGATTCGCCGGGCGCGCGGTCCCGGACGACCGCGACGAGCTCGGCCTCGTGGTCGACGTCCTCGTCGAAGACCAGCGCTTCCTTGCCGGGGAAGTGCTTGAACAGCGTCGTCGTCGACACGTCGGCGGCGTCGGCGATCTCGCGAACGCTGACCTGGTCGAAGCCGCGCAGGAGGAACAGCTCCATGGCGGCGTCGGCCAGGGCCTGACGGGTGGCCGCCTTCTTCCGCTCCCGCCGCCCCATCGCGCTTTCGGTCATGCCACGAACACTACCCGAGAGTGCAACAGTGCAAAAAGTTGAACTGTTGCACTTTTATACTCGATGTGGTGTTCTTCAACTGGAGCCGCGCAGCGCGACGCTCGAACCTCTGATCCGCGCCGTCCGCGGCACTCCCCGATCCGCCGACGCAGCCACTGCGCACCCACACGCATCGCACACCAGTACGGAGACCGACCATGACCACGCCCCACCCGCGCATCGCCATCATCGGCGCCGGGCCCGCAGGGCTCACCGCCGCTCGCATCCTGCAACGAGCCGGCCTCACCCCCACCGTCTACGAACGCGACGCCTCCGCGCACGCCCGTGACCAGGGCGGCACCCTGGACATGCAGAAGGACACCGGCCAGGCGGCACTCGCCGCGGCCGGGCTGCTCGAGGACTTCCTGAAGATCGCCCGGCCAGAAGGCCAGGAAATGCGCGCCGCCGACAAGCACGCCACGGTCCTCATGCGACGGGTCCCCGACGAAGGCGACATGCACAGCCCCGAAATAGACCGCGGCGACCTGCGCGAACTCCTGCTCGGTTCCCTGGCGCCGGGAACGATCCGCTACGACAGCGTTCTCGACCACGCCACGCCGGCCGGCGGCGGGCGCCACCGGCTCCACTTCCGCGACGGGCACACCGCGGAGGCCGATCTCCTCATCGGCGCCGACGGCGCGTGGTCCAGGGTCCGCCCACTCGTCTCACCGGCCACGCCGTTCTACGAAGGCGTCATGTTCGTCGAGATCCAGATCAGCGACGCCGACTCCCACACCGGCATCTCCGAACTCGTCGGCCCCGGGTCCATGTTCGCCACCTCCGACGACAAAGGCCTGTTCGCACAACGCAACGCGCGCAACAACATCCGCGTCTACATCATCTTCCGCGACGACCTCGGCTGGACCGCCCGGCGCGGCATCGACGCCGCGAACCCCGCCGCCGTGCGCACCGCGCTGCTCGACATGTTCCACGACTGGGCACCCGGCCTGCGCTCCATGCTGACCAGTTGCGACGACTCCTTCATCAGCCGCCCCATGTACGCGCTGCCGATCCCGCACGCCTGGGGCACCGTTCCCGGCGTGACGCTCCTCGGCGACGCCGCGCACCTCATGTCACCGATCTCCGGGCTCGGCGCCAACACGGCGATGCTCGACGGCGCCGACCTCGCCCGAGCCGTCATCGACTCCCCCGATCTCGCCACCGCCGTGGCCGGCTACGAAGCAACCATGCTGCCGCGCGCCGCCGCCAACGCCCATGACGCCCACGCAGGGCTGCACAGCGTGATCTCCAACGACGCACCCGATTTCTCCGACATACCCTGACCGACACGATCACCGTCACCGCGGGTGCCCTCAAGGAAACCTGGCGCCTGCACGAGCACCGTTGATGACCTGCCGATTTCGGTTTCTTGTGCCCTTACGGAGGCCGTCGGCGCGGGGCTATCCTGCACCTGCGGTGGGTCCCGCGCGGCGGGGACGTGTTGGGGGCCCAGGCGAGGTCGGGGGGCGTGTCGATCGCGGTTGGCGCCGCCGGCACTGGACATCGCGTCCGCCTCGGCCATGCTCGGAGCACGCCTGCAGCCCAGTCGACGGTCGCCGCCCGGGGACGCGCTCGTCCGCGGAGATGGAGGTGCCAGTCATGAAATCAGATGCTGCTCGGTCCGCTCTTATCGAATGGGAGCCCCCAGAGTTCGACGAAGTCGAATGGGAGACGCCTGAGTTCGAAGAAGTCGCGTGCGCCTCAGAGGTCACGATGTACGTCTCGCGGCTGGAGGACTAGGCGCGGTGGGACGACCGGCAGTCGATGCAC
Organism: Saccharopolyspora sp. NPDC050389; assembly: GCF_040655595.1. NCBI lineage: Bacteria > Bacillati > Actinomycetota > Actinomycetes > Pseudonocardiales > Pseudonocardiaceae > Saccharopolyspora > Saccharopolyspora sp. NPDC050389. The sequence goes on along the minus strand of NZ_JBFAKG010000015.1, from coordinate 50,897 downwards.
GGGCGCCGGAAGCCCGGCGCCCGGCCATCAGCGCTGCGAGACCGCGATGAGCACGGCGGTGCGCCCGTCGAGCCGGCCGAGGCTGGCGGCGCACGTGCGCCTGGGGTTCGAGCGGTCTCGCAAGCGGTACATGCTGCTGGGGCCGGAGTCGGTAACGGTCCTGAACACGACGGGCGCGGCCATCCTCGACCTGTGCGACGGGCAGCGGACGGTCGCCGAGATCGTGGCGAAGCTGAGCTCCCGCTACGACCACGTGGCCGACGACGAGGTGGCGCAGTTCCTCACCCGCCTCGCCGTCAAGCGGTACGTGGAGGCCGACGATGACTAGACCGTTCGGTTTGCTGGCCGAGCTCACCTACGCGTGCCCGCTGCACTGCCCGTACTGCTCCAACCCGCTCAACCTGGCCGACTACGGCGACGAGCTGACCACGGCGGAGTGGCAGCGGGTGCTGACCGAGGCCCGCGAGCTCGGCGTGGTGCAGCTGCACCTCTCCGGCGGTGAGCCGCTCCAGCGCCGGGACCTGGTGGAGATCGTGCGCATCGCCGGCGAGCTGGACCTGTACACCAACCTCATCACCAGCGCGATCGGCCTGTCGCCGCGCCGGGCGGAGCAGCTTCGGGCCGCCGGCCTCGACCACGTGCAGATCAGCGTCCAGGCCTACGAGGCGGCCCTGTCCGACCGCATCGCCGGCACTCCTTCGTTCGAGCGCAAGATCGCGGCGGCCCGGACGGTGAAGGAGATGGGCTGGCCGCTGACGGTGAACGTCGTCCTGCACCGGCAGAACATCGACCGGATCCCCGACATCATCGCGTTGGTCGAGTGGCTGGACGCCGACCGCATCGAGCTCGCCAACACCCAGTACTACGGCTGGGCCCTGCACAACCGCGCCGCGCTGCTGCCCAGCAGGAAGCAGGTCGAACGGGCGGAGGAAGTCGTGCGCGCCGCGCGGAAACGCCTGGAGGGGCGGGCGGAGCTCCTCTACATCCTCCCCGACTACTACCTCGACTACCCCAAGCCCTGCATGGGCGGGTGGGGGAAGCTGCAGCTCACCGTGGTGCCCAACGGCGATGCCCTGCCCTGCCCCGCCGCCCACTCGCTGCCGCTGCCGCGCGTGAACGTGCGCGAGAAGTCGCTGGCGTGGATCTGGGACGAATCGCCGCTGTTCCAGCGCTTCCGCGGCACCGACTGGATGCCCGAGCCGTGCCGCAGCTGCCCGCGACGCGAGATCGACTTCGGCGGCTGCCGTTGCCAGGCGTTCCTGCTCACCGGCGACGCGGCCCGCACGGACCCGGTCTGCATCCTCTCGCCGGACCACGAGATCGTGGCCGAGGTCGTGCGAGCCGCCAACGCGGAGACCAGGCCGGTCGCGGAAGTGCTCGCGCCGCGCCCGCATCCCCGCGACACCCGGTAGGAACCGGACGAGCCCAGCGCGATGCCAGCGGCGGAGCACGACCGGATCACGGTGCGGGCGCTGCTCGCGCGGCCGGTCTACCGGCGGTGGTGGGCCGCCGCGGTGATATCGCGCGCCGGGGACGTCCTGGCCGGCGTGACGCTGCTCCTGCTGGTGCTGGACCGCACGGGCTCCGGAACGGGCGTGGCCGGCGTGGTGATCGCCGACGTCCTGCCCGTGCTGCTGTTCGCTCCCCTGGCCGGCATCGTCGTCGACCGCTGGCCCCGGCGCCGGGTCATGATCGCGGCGGATCTGGTTCGCATGGCACTCGCCGCGACGCTGCCCCTGGTCGATGCGCACGTGCTCGCGATCTATGCGATCGCGTTCGCGCTCTCCGCCGGCACGGTGTTCTTCAACCCCGCCGCCAACAGCCTGCTACCCGCGCTGGTCGGCGAGCGCGAGCTCGTCGCCGCCAACTCCGGCATCTGGACCACCGCCGTCATCGCCCAGATCGCGCTCGCACCGCTGGCCGGAGTGCTCGCCGCAGCAGCCGGCTTCGCCGTCGCCTTCTGGGTCAACGCCGCCTCCTTCGCCGCCAGTGCCGTGCTGCTCACCGGCTTGACGGTGCCCGGTCACCGCGCCGCCGCGATCACTCGCGGCTGGCTGCGCGACTCCCTCGACGGCGCGCGCCTGCTCGTCGCCGATCGGTTGCTGCGGGCGCTGGCCGCCGCTCAGCTGCTCGCCGCGCTGTCGGCCGGGGCCATCAGCGCCCTGCTCGTCGTCCTCGCCCGGGAGCAGCTCGGCCTCGGCCCGCAGGGTTTCGGGTGGCTGCTGGCGGCTATCGCCGTCGGCGCCGTCGCCGGTCCCTTCCTGCTGACCCGGACCTTGCGCGGCCGCGTCGGCCCGAACGTCGTGTTCGCCTCGTTCGGGCTGCGCGGCCTGGTCAACGTGCTGCTGGCCGTGACGACATGGCCCGTTCTGGCCGCCGCGTCGCTGCTGCTCTACGGCCTGGGCACCTCGACGGGAACCATCGCCTTCACCAGCCTGGTGCAGACCCACGCCGACGAGACGGTGCGGGGGCGCGTCTTCGCCGCGCTGGACTCGCTGTTCCAGGCGGGCAGGCTCGTGAGCCTCCTCCTCGGCGGTCTCCTGGCCGACGCGCTCGGCATCACCGCCGTCTACCTCTTCGGCTCCGCGCTGCTGCTCGCCGCAGCGGCGAGCGGCTTCGCCCTCGCCCGGGATCCCCGCCCGCGATGAACGCGCCGGAGTCATAGAGGCTGGTCTTAGGGTCGTGGTGTGAGGTGTGGTGACGCGGGGTTTTGTCTTTGAAGCGGCGCAGCCGCTTGGCCCACCCTCGCAACTCGCACCGCCGCGGGTTCTCAGGTGTCTTCTCGCGAGGACAGCCCCGACGTGGTGAATTGGCATTCATGATGTCGGGGATCCCACAGCGAGAAGGCACCTGAGGTTCCGCCACCCGCACCGCCACCCAAAACGAGGTTGGAAAAACCTCATTAGACGCTGCGCAGCACCGAGACGACCGTGCCCAGCACGGCGGCCTTGTCGCCGTCGATGACCTCGTAAGCCGGGTTGCGCGGTTCGAGGTACACGTGGCCGTTGCGGCGGCGGTACACCTTGACGGTGGCCTCGTCGTCGATCATCGCGGCGACGATCTGTCCGGAGTGGGCCTCGGATTGCTGGCGCACCACGACGATGTCGCCATCGCAGATCGCGGCGTCGATCATCGAGTCACCGCGCACCCGGAGGCCGAAGACGTTGCCGCGCCCGGTGAGTTCGCGGGGCAACGTCAGCACGTCGTCGACGTGCTCCACCGCCGAGATGGGAGTTCCGGCGGCGATGTCGCCGACCACCGGCACGGGCACGGAGTGCTCGGCGGACTCCCGTGTGGAGGGTTCCCGGAGGAATGCGCGCACGTCGATCGGCCGGGACATCGTGTTGCTGCGCCGGAGGAAACCCTTCTCCTCCAGGCTCGCCAGGTGCTTCGACACCGACGAGGACGACCGCAGGCCGACGGCATCGCCGATCTGCCGAGTGCTCGGCGAATACCCGTGCCGTATCACCCAATCCCGGATGGTGACCAGGATTCGCTGCTGCCGCAGCGGCAGGGTCGAGGGGTCCAGGTGCTCGAACACGTCGAGATCGTCGTAGGCGGCCACCCACGGAATGGTAGAGGTGGACGCCCGCGACCAGGTCACCGCCCTGCGAGGCCATCCGGCCGCGGACCGGTTCGGAGTGCCGTGGCGCGAGCCGCGCTGGGCTCAGGGCGGCGCGTTGCCGTCTGTCCGCCGGGCGGACGGCAGCCTCGCGACCAGTCTGGCTCCCGTTTCGCTGTCCTCCGCGCGGAGGGATCCGCCGTGCCGGGTGGCGATGTCGCGGGCGAGTGTCAGGCCGAGACCCGAGCCTCCGGCGTCTCGCGTGCGAGCGTCGTCCAGCCGGGCGAAGCGGCCGAAGACGCGTTCGCGGTCTTCGACGGGGATCCCGGGGCCGTCGTCGAGCACTTCGAGGACGACCTCGTCCGCCTGTTGACCGACGCGCACGGTGACGGCGGAGTGCGCGTGCCGCACCGCGTTGTCCAGGAGGTTCCGCAGCAGTCGTTCGAGCTGCACGGGTTCGCCGGCCACCGGCGCCGGGCCGTCCACAATGGATCGCACCGTGCGGCCACCGGGGTCGAACGAGCGCTCGGCGACCTGCTCCGCCACCACATCCGCGAGGTCGACGACGGCTGACGGCGCCGGCTGCCCGGCCGGGTCGACGGCGAGTTGCAGCAGATCCGCGGTGATGCGCTGCAGGCGCTGGACGTCGAGCAGCGACCGGTGGGCCACCTCGGGCCAGTCCACCCGGTCCGGGTGCGCGAGCGCGACCTCCAGGCCGGCCCGCAGGTTCGCGAGCGGGCTGCGCAGCTCGTGGCTGGCGTCGGCGACGAAACGTTCCTGCTGGTCGTGCGCGTGCTGCAGGCGGTCGAGCGTCGCGTTCGTCGTTCGTGCCAGCCGGGCGACCTCGTCGCGGGAGCGAGGCACCGGCACGCGCCGGTCGAGCTGGCTCTCGCTGACCTCGGCGAGTTCCCGGCGGATCGCTTCCACGGGGCGCAGCGCGCGCCCGGACGCGAACCACGCGGCCAGCGCCGTGAGCAGCACTGCGAACGGGACGAAGAACGCCAGCGTGTCGTCGAAGTTGCCCAGCGTGCCGAGCGCGTTCCACGGCGACACGAACAGGTACAGCGTGAGTCGCTGGCGCTTCGCCGGATCCGCACCGCGCAGCCTGGCATCCAATGTGGATCCTTCGCGGCCGGGCGGCTCCACCAGATCGGCCGGCACGTCGTCGACCACGCGGCCCAGCACGGTGTACGTGCGGTATTCGCGCCAATGCGGATGGTCGCCGGGCCGCAGCGGCACTCTCATCGTGGTCGTCCAGTCCGCCGGCGCTCCGGCCGGGGCCGGCGGCAGCGGTGTCCACGCCGGATCCAAGCGGCGCAGGTTCGCGCTGCTCACCACCGCCTGCCCGGAGTCCGCGACGACCTCGAACATCGCACCGCCGGACATGCCTACCGCGGCCAGCGCGGGACGGCCGCCACCCAGGGACGCGACGCGATAGGCGGCGGCCATCCGGTCCAGCTCGGTGCGCGTCGCGTTCACCGCGCCGTTGGTCAGCTGGCTGCTCAAGAACTCGCGAATCCCCAGCCAACCCAGCGAGAACACGAGCGTGCAGAGCAGTGCCGCCGACAGGGCGGTGCTCCGCCGCACCGACACCGGCCACCACCTATTCATCCGCCACCAGCCGGTAGCCGACGCCGCGCACCGTGGCGATGGTGCGCCGCCCGAACGGCGCGTCCACCTTCCGCCGCAGCGCACTCACGTAGACCTCGACGATGTTCGGATCGCCCCGGTACGCCAGATCCCACACCTGCTCCAGGATCTCGTGCTTCGCGACCACCTGGCCCTTGTGCCGCAGCAGGCATTCGAGCACCGCGAACTCCTTAGCGGTCAGCGCCACCGGCTGCCCCGCGCGCCGGCACGTCCGCTTCGCGGGGTCGAGCGCCAGGTCGCCGAACGTGAGCGCCGCGGCCGCGCCGACCGCGCCCCGGCGGGTGAGGGCGCGCAGCCGCGCGGTGAGCACCACGTACGAGAACGGCTTGCTCAGGAAGTCGTCGGCCCCCGTGTCGAGCGCCTCGGCCTCGTCGTACTCCCCGTTCTTCGCTGTGAGCATGAGGATCGGTGTGCTCACGCCGCGCCCCCGCAACGCCGCGCAGACGCGGTAGCCGTTGAGCTTCGGCAGCATGATGTCCAGCACGATCACCTGGTACGGGTACAGCTGCGCGAGCTCAAGCCCTTCCACTCCGTCGTGGGCGAGGTCCACGGCGTAGCCCTCGGCCTCCAGCCCCCACTGGAGCGTCTCGGCCAGCCGCTTCTCGTCCTCCACCACGAGCACCCGCATGGGCCGATCTTCCCAGATCCGCGCCGCGGTACCTGAAGCGTTCTTCAGGTCGTTTCAGGAACCGTTCAGGCGTCACTCGCCACGATCGCCGAGGCGGCCGCGACGGGCGGTCGTCTTCGAGGCTCGGTTCAGGGGAGAAGATGCGCAGGAACACAATGGACGGTCATGCCGCGGCCGGTGTGGCGGACGCCGTGAAGGTCTACGGTCGCGGCGACACGGCGGTGCGCGCCCTGGACCACGTGTCCCTCGACCTCCCGGCACACCGCTTCACCGCGATCATGGGCCCGTCCGGCTCGGGCAAGTCCACGCTCATGCACTGCCTCGCCGGCCTGGACACCGTGGACTCCGGGCGCGTCCGGATCGGGCAGACCGACCTCACCGGCCTGTCCGACGCCGCATTGACCCGGCTGCGGCGGGACCGGGTCGGGTTCGTGTTCCAGTCGTTCAACCTGCTGCCGACCATGACCGCGGAGGAGAACATCGTGCTCGGCCTGCGGCTCGCGGGCCGCCGCCCGGACCGGGCGTGGTTCACCGCGGTCGTCGACGCGCTGGGCCTGCGGTCGCGGCTGCGGCACAAGCCGGATGAGCTCTCGGGCGGCCAGCAGCAGCGGGTGGCGTGCGCCCGCGCGCTCGTGGGCCGACCGGACGTCGTGTTCGCCGACGAGCCCACGGGCAGCCTCGACTCGCGCTCGGGTGCAGAGGTGCTCGGCTTCCTGCGCACTTCGGTCCGCGAACTCGGCCAGACGGTGGTGATGGTGACCCACGACCCGGTCGCCGCGTCCTACGCCGACAGCGGGGTGCTCCTGGCCGACGGCCGCATCGCCGCTCACCTCCAACGCCCCACCGCCGAGACCGTGCTCTCGGCGCTCACGAATCTGGAGGCGTGATGCTGCGAACCGTCATCGCCGGGCTGGCGGCCCGGCCGCTGCGGCTGCTGCTCTCGGCCGTCGCCATCGCGATCGGCGTGGCCTTCGTCGCCGGATCGCTAGTCCTCTCCGACGCCGTCGACGCCCGTCTTCGTGATGCCGTCGACTTCCAGACCCGCGGAGTGGACGCATCGATCGGCAAGACACGCGGCGGGATCGAGCTCGACGACGAGATGCTGAGGAATGTCCGCAGCGTGCCCGGCGTCGCCGCGGCGGAGGGGCGCGCCGCGGTGAGCGCTCCCCTGTGGGACACCTCAGGCCGCCCGAGGGACGCCGCTGCCACGGCCCTGGCCGCCGACGAGGAGCTGCGCCCGTTCGACCTTTCCGAGGGCCGTTTTCCCGGGAATGCAGGCGAAATCGCGATGGAGCAGGGCACCGCTGCGGACTACGCGCTGGGACAGCCCGTGACCGTCCTCGACCAGGACGGCCGCCAGCACACGTTCACGCTGGTCGGCACGTTCAGCCGACCCACGGATGCCGGTATCGGCGCGAGCGATCTGGTGCTGCTGCTGCCCGAGGCCCTGCACCGGCTGTCGCACGAGACTGCGTTCCGCGAGATCGTCGTGCGCGCGACGCCGGGCGTCGGCCAGCAGCAGCTCGTCGCCGATCTCACGCGAGCGGTGGGCGGACGGGGCATCTCCGTGGTGACCGGGCAGGAGGCAGCGGCGCAGCTGTTGCGCGAGACGCCGTCGGACTCGGCCGGGCTGACGAAGTTCTTCACCGCCTTCGCGGTGCTCGCGATGGTCGTGGCCGCGATGGTGATCACCAACTCGTTCACGATCCTCATCGCGCAGCGTGCGAGGGAGCTGGCGTTGCTGCGTTGCATCGGGGCCGGAAAGCGGCAGGTGTTCGTGGGAACGCTCGCCGAAGCCGTGGTGGTGGGCGCGGTCGCGTCCGTGGCTGGTCTGCTGGGCGGGCTCGGCGTCGCCGCGGCGTTGCAGGCGGTCTCCAGTGCGCTCGGCGGGCGCGAAGCGGCCATTCATGTCCCGCTGACCGCGCGGACGGTCGTCGCGGCCTTGGCGATCGGGGTGCTGGTGACGATGCTGGCCGCGGCGCTCCCGGCCTGGGCCGCGACCCGCGCCGCCCCCGTCGAGGCGCTGCGGACGCCGGTGGAAGGCAAGTCCACCCGCACCGGGTGGCCACGAGCGGTGGTCGCGATCGTGCTGCTGGTAACGGGTGTCGGCACAGCCGTGCTCGCGCTGCGCGCCGAAATGGAGGACGGCGCGGCGCTTTCCATCGTGGCCGTGGTCGCGGCGCTGGGCTCGGTGCTGGCCGCGGGGCCGCTGGTGGTCGGCCCGGTCGTGCGGGCGCTGGGCAAGGTCTGCGCTCCGCTTCTCGGACAGCCCGCGAGGCTGGCCGCGCTCAACGCCGACCGCAACCCGAAGCGCACCGCGGCCAGCGCCGCCGCGCTCACGATCGGTCTCGCCGTCGTCTCGCTCGTGACCACGGTGACGGCGGGCGTCGAGGCGGGCCGGAACCACGGCCTGGACCAGCAGCTGGGGGCCGATTACACCGTCACGTCGGTGGTCGCCACCCAGCCGCTGCCCGCCGAGCTCGCGGACACCCTCGCCGCGGTGCCCGGCGTCGCGGACGCCGCTCTCCGCCGGTCGTTCTCAGGGGACCTGGGGACGCACGGCGGTTATGGGATGACCGCCGTGCGCGGCGACGCCGTGGGCAGCCTGCTGCGGCCGGTGGTGCTGTCCGGCCGCCTCGACCGGCTCGGCCCGGGCGAGCTGGCCGTGAGCAGGCAGCTCGCCGAGGAGACGGGGCTCGCGGTCGGCGACACCGTCCAGGCCGGGCCCCGAAACAGGCCGGTCCCGCTGCGGGTCGTCGCGGTCTACGACGGCGTCCGCGCCCCGGGCGCCGATGTCGAGCTCGCAATGGTCGAGCTCGGGCAGCAGTCCGCGATCTCCTTCAACGACAACGACAACGGCTACGACGACAGCGTCCTGGTCAAGCTGGCGGCGGACGCCGACCAGGACCAGGTTCGGCCGGCACTGGAACGGGCGCTCTCCGTCGCCCCGCTCGCCCAGCTGAGCAGCGTCGCCGAGCTCAAGTACGAGCTTTCGGCGCCGCTGCGCAGCACCCTGGACCTGCTGTGGGCGCTGACCGCACTGGCCGTGCTGATCGCGTTCACCGGCATCGCCAACACGCTCTCGCTGTCCGTCCTGGAGCGGACTCGCGAGTCGGCTCTGCTGCGCGCGCTCGGCCTGACCCGAGGCGGGCTCGGCGCCGCCGTCGCGGCGGAGTCGGTGTTCGTCGCGCTGCTCGGCGCGGCATGCGGTCTGCTCCTCGGCATCGGCTCGGCGTGGCTGATCGCGCAGGTGGCGTCGACCGACGCCGAGCCGGTGCTGTTCATGCTGCCGTGGGGCCGGCTCGGGGTGCTGCTGGGCGCTGCGGTGCTGGCGGCGCCGCTCGCCGCCGTCATCCCAGCCCGAGGCGCGGCACGCGGCTCGCTCACCGCAGAGATGGCCGGACGGTGATCGGCCGGCACCGTTGATCGTGCGATGAGGTCAGGCGGCATCCGACTGCCTGACCACGCATTCCGTCGGCCGGATGTCACCGCGCATCGGAATCCACAGTGGACGAGCAAGAACGCGCTGGGCGAAGCGATGGTTCGCACCGCCAACACGAGCTGGGAACTCGCCCGCTTCCGCGAACCTCAGGCCGGCGAATCGGGCGCGGGTTCTGCCGCCGGGCCGGGCAGCGGGATGACCTCGCCGGTGCAGCGGCCGTCCGGGTGCATCAGCCAGCCGACCCGCTTGCGGGTCCGCAGGATCACCGAGCTGTTCACGATTCCGCCCGGCGGCAGCAGTCGTTCGAGGTTGTCCTGCATGTTCATCAGGTCGGCCATGTCCGCGGTCCACGCGTTCACCACGAGGTTCGCCGACCCGGTCACCGACATGCACAACCGCACCCGGGAGTCCTCGCGCAGCCGGGACACGGCCGCGGGCAGCGCGCTGTTCGGCAACCGGCACCACCAGATCACCGCGATGGGCCACCGGGTGTGCAGTTGGGCGACTTCGCAGCGCAGCCGCAACGCCCGGGACTGCAGCAGAGCAGCCAGCTGGCGACGCACCGTGGAAGTGGGCCGGTCGAGCCGCTCGGCCAGTTCCGCCGCGGTGGCCCGGCCGTCGTGCGCGAGGGCAGCTACCAGCGGCGCGAAGACCTTGGATCTCAAGTAGATCGGTTCGCTGGGCCGGTCCCGCTCGGCGCGGCCGGCCTGCAGGATCGCCTCGCGTTGCGCGCGGTCCAGCGCGTCCAGCTGCCACTGGTTGCCCTCGATGTGCCTTCTGGTGCCGATGTGGGAGTGCAGCGACGCCACGCCGGGCAGCTTCGGCAGCTCGTCCAGCAGCAGCGCGGAGAGTTCGCCGAATGAGCTGGCGGAGACCGTCAGCAGCAGGTCCAGTCCCCGGGCGGCGTGTTCGATGTTGTGCACGCGGTGCATCTGCTCCAGCCTTCGCGCCACGTCGTCCACCGCGCCCGGGGCGCAGTTCATCTCGACCAGGGCCACCATCGCGCCGCCGGAAAGCTCGCCGTACTCGGGATACGCGGTGATCCAGGCCAGGCCCGCGTCGCGGAGCCGGGTCCAGCGCTGAGCCAACGCCGTCGGCGACGCGCCGAGGGTCGGGGCCAGCGCTGCCCACGGCGCGCGAGGCCACAGTTGCAGGGCGTGAATGAGCGCCAAGTCGTCCTCAGAGAAGTCGTGATGCACGTTTCTCGCTCTCTGCGGTCCAAAAATGAGCGTATCGAGCGAATGATCTCGTTCATCCGCGGGCGAGTTCACACTCTAGACCAGCTCGACGCGAGATCAAGGAGTTCGCGAAGTTGGATCTGCTGGACGATGTGCGGGCGCCGCAACCGGTTCCGCTCCTGGGACGCGGGAAACCGCACCAGGTGCCCGAAGTCGGCCTGCGGTCGCAGCGTACCCGAGAATCACGCGCCCGATTCGGACAGATGCGGACATCGCGCCGCCGCACCGGCATCGGTCTGTGCACTGAGGACCAAGGAAGGGAGCGGCGATGACGCACAAGCACACCTCGCCCGGCCCGAGGCTGACCCGCCGCAGCATGCTCCAGCTGGCCGGGGCCGGCGCCGCGCTGCTCGGCACCGCGGGTTGCGGGACTTCGGTCCGGGCCAGGGCCGACGGCGACGCCTTCGTCTACGGCCGGAGCGCGGACGCCGTCTCCCTGGATCCGATGAACCAGACCGACAGCGAGTCCTACGCGGTCGTGCACCACATCTTCGACTCGCTGCTGCGCTACGCCCCGGACGGCGAACTGCTGCCGGCGCTGGCGAACGCGGTGCCCGAGCCCGAGAACGGTGGCCGGCAGTACACCTTCGTGCTCCGCGAAGGCGTGCACTTCCACGACGGAACGCCGTTCGACGCCGACGCCGTCGTGTTCAACTTCCGGCGCTGGCGGGACACCGGGCACCGGTACCACCGCGGCGGCGGCCCGCAGAGCAGCAAGTTCGCCTACTACAAGAACCTGTTCGGCGGATTCGACGAGAAGTCGATCATCACCGGGATCGAGAAGGTCGGCTCGCACGCGGTGCGGTTCGACCTCCGGGAACCCTACGGGCCGTTCCTCCCGACGCTCGCCGGCGCGCAGTTCGGCATCGCCTCGCCCACCGCCATCCAGCGGGACGTGGAGAACTTCTGGCAGCGGCCGGTCGGCACCGGCCCGTTCACGCTGGAATCCTGGCAGCACGGAAGCAAGATCACCTTGCGCCGCAACGAGTCCTGGTGGGGCACGCGGCCGGGCGACGCGGGCCGGCGGCTGAACACCGTGGTGCTCGCGCCCATCCCGGACAGCACGGCCCGGGTGGCGGCGCTGGTCGGCGGCGACCTCTCCGCCGTCAACGGCATCGTCCCCCAGGACGCCGACGCGCTGCGCGACACCCCGGGATTCGCCGTGGCCCAGCACCCGCAGGAGTGCTTCAGCTACTTCGCCATGAACACCCGCCGCGAGCCGTTCCGGAATCCCTTGGTGCGCAAGGCGATCGCGCACGCGATCGACCTGCCGCGGATCGTGAAGTACTTCTTCGGCGAGCGGGCCGAGGTGGCCGGCGCGCCGCTGTACGGGATCTCCGCGTTCGTCGACCGCTCGATCCAGCCGTACCCGTACGACCCGGACCTGGCTCGCAGGCTGCTGGCCGAAGCCGGGCTGCCGGGCGGTTTCCGCACCAGCCTCTGGTACATGTCCACCGCCCGGCCGTACCTGCCGGACGGCAAGGGCGTCGCCCAGGCCGTGCAGGCGAACCTGGCCGCGGTCGGGATCACGGCGGAGCTCGTCACCTACGAGCTGGCGACCTACGTGGAGCGGACCGGCAAGGGATTGCACGACATCGCCATGTTCGGCGGCACCACGATCGGCGTGGACTCCTACTTCCCGCTGAACTACTGGTACGCCGGCGCCAGCGCGACGGAGACCAACTCGTCCAACTTGTCCTTCTACCAGAACTCGCAGGTCGACGCGTTGCTCGCCGAGGCCAGGGTTACCGCTGAGGTGGAGAAGCAACGTGCCCTCTACGCCAACGTTCAGCGCATCGTGCACGACGAGGTGCCGGTGCTGCCAATCGCCTACGTCAGCCCGCCCGTCGCGCTCCGCGCCTCGATCCGGGGCTTCGGCACCAACATCGCCATGGACGACCTCGATGCGCTCACCGTCTGAAAGCCGTTTTCCAAACTCATCTCACGTAGCGGTGCGGGTAGCGGCCCCGCTGCGGGAGTTACTGCGGCCTTCTCGCTGTGGGATCCCCGACATCATGAATGCCAGAGGTGACGGCCCGTGCTGACCTACATCGCGCGCCGGCTCGGCCAGCTGATCCCCGTGCTGCTCGGGGTCTCGGCGATCGTGTTCTTCACCGTGCGGATGATCCCGGGCGACCCGGCGCAGATCATCCTCGGCGAGAACGCCACCGCCGAGCAGATCACCGAGCTGCGCGCCCAGATGGGCCTGGACGAGCCGATCATCGTGCAGTACTGGCTGTTCCTCGGCCGGGCGCTGCAGGGCGACCTCGGCGAGTCCATCGTGTCCGGTCGGCCGGTGGTCACCGAACTGGCCGCGCGGCTGCCGGCCACCCTGGAACTGACCCTGATGGCGCTGCTCATCGCCGTGGTGGTCGGCATCGCCCTCGGCACGCTGGCGGCCAGCAAGCCGCACTCGCTGCTGGACAAGGTGGCGTCGGTGTTCGCCGTCGCCGGGGTGAGCATGCCGATCTTCTGGCTCGCCATGATCTTCATGGTGGTGCTGGGCGTGAACCTGCACCTGCTGCCGTTCCCCGGCCGGCTGCCTGCCGCCGAGTCGCTGCCGGCGATCACCGGCCTGAACCTGGTCGATTCGCTGCTCGCCGGGGACTGGGGGATGTTCCGCGCCTCCCTCGCGCACCTGATCATGCCCGCCCTCGCGCTGGCCACCATCCCGTGCGGCGTGATCATGCGGATGACGCGGTCGAGCATGCGGGAGACGCTGTCCGAGGACTTCATCCGGACCGCTCGGGCGAAGGGCGTCTCCCCGCTGGTCACGACCTTCCGGCACGGCCTGCGCAACTCGATGCTGCCGGTGATCACGGTGATCGGGTTGCAGCTCGGCCTGCTGCTCGGGGGCGCGGTGATCACCGAGACGATCTTCTCCTGGCCCGGCATCGGTCAGATCGCCTACCAGGCGGTGTACCAGCGCGATTACGCGCTGATCCAGGGCGTGGTGCTGTACGCCTCGCTGCTGTTCGTGCTGGTCAACCTGGTGGTCGACGTCCTGTACGCGGTGCTGGACCCGAGAGTGAGGTACTGATGGCCGAGCAAGTAGCCACCGCGCCGCCGAAGGGCATCCGGAGCCGACGGCAGCGCGCCTTCTTCGTCAACAGGCTCGCGGTGTTCGGGGTCGTGGTGCTCGGGCTGTTCGCGCTGGTCGCCGTGCTGGCCCCGGTCCTCGCGCCGTTCGATCCGTACGCGCAGGACCTCGGCGGCCGGTTCCAGCCGCCCAGCGGCACGCACCTGCTCGGTCAGGACGAGCTGGGCCGCGACATCCTGTCCCGGTTGCTCTTCGGGGCCCGGGTGACGCTGTCCGCCGGGCTGCTCTCGGTCGCGCTGGCCACCGTCGCCGGGACGGCGATCGGGCTGCTCGCGGGCTACCGGGGCGGCTGGTTCGACGCGGTTCTGATGCGCCTGATGGACATCCTGCTCGCGTTCCCCAGCGTCCTGCTGGCGATCATGATCGTCTCGACGCTCGGACCGGGGCTCGGCAACGCCATGCTCGCGGTGGGCATCGTCTCGGTCCCGCAGATCGCCAGGGTCGTCCGGTCCGCGGTGATCGGGCTGCGGGACAGCGACTACGTGCAGGCGGCGCGATCCATGGGCGCCGGGCACACGAGGATCCTCCTGCGCACCCTGCTGCCCAACTGCCTGGGCCCGCTGATCGTCCAGGCCACCCTCAGCCTCGCCGCGGCGATCCTGGACATCGCCGCGCTTTCCTTCCTCGGCCTCGGCGCGCAGGCGCCAACACCGGAATGGGGTGCCATGCTCTCCGACGCCTTCCGCGCCGGTTTCCACGTGTTCCTCACCAGCCAGTTCGCGATCGTCTTCCCCGGGCTGGTGATCGCCGTCGCGGTGCTTTGCGTGAGCTTCATCGGCGACGGCTTCCGCGACGTCTTCGACCCGAAGGCGGTGCGGTGATCATGCCCCTCCTCGAAGTCGAGGACCTGCAAGCGCATTTCCGCACCGCAGGCGGCGTGGTGCGCGCGGTGGACGGCGTCTCCTTCGCCGTCGACGAGGGCGAGACGCTCGGCATCGTCGGCGAATCCGGCTCCGGGAAGAGCGTGACCGCGATGTCCATCATGCGGCTCAACCCGTCGCCGCCCTGCCACTACGCCGGGGGCCGGATCCGGTTCCAGGGCCGCGACCTGCTCACGGCCTCCGAGCGCGAACTGCGGTCGATCCGGGGCAACGAGATCTCGATGATCTTCCAGGATCCGACCACCTGCCTGAACCCGGTGCTCACCGTCGGCGACCAGATCGCCGAGGCGATCCGCACTCACGAACGGGTCTCCCGCAGGCAGGCGATGCGCCGGGCGGTGCGGACGCTGGACGAGGTCGGCATGCCCAGCCCCGAGCGCCGCGCCAGGGACTACCCGCACCAGCTCTCCGGCGGCATGCGGCAGCGGGCGATGATCGCCGTCGCGCTGGCCCGGCGGCCGAAGATCCTCATCGCGGACGAGCCGACCACGGCGCTGGACGTCACCATCCAGGCGCAAATCCTGGAGCTGCTCGGGCAGCTGAAGTCGGCGTACGGCATGTCGATCATCATGATCACGCACGACCTCGGGGTGGTCTCGCAGATCGCCGATCGCGTGCTGGTGATGTACGGCGGGAAGGCGGTGGAATCCGGCACGCCGAAGCAGCTCTTCCAGGATCCGCTGATGCCCTACACCTGGTCCCTGCTGCGCGCGGTGCCCAGGCTGGACTCCGAGATCCCGCCCGAGCCGATCGGCGGCCATCCGCCGTCGCTGGCCGACCCGCCGCCCGGTTGCCGGTTCGCGCCCCGGTGCCGGTTCGCCGACGACCGGTGCACCCAGGCCGAACCGGCGCTGGACCGCAAGGCCGAAGGCAGGCTGGCGGCCTGCGTGCACACCGCGGCCGCCTTCCGGGAACTGGCCGGCGCGCTGGACGATGCGGAGGCGGGCCGATGAGCGACTACCTCGTGGAGACCCGGGATCTCACCATGCACTTCCCGGTGCGGGGCGGCCTGTTCCGCAGGTCGGGCGGCCTGGTCAAGGCCGTCGACGGCGTCAACCTCGGCGTGCGGGAGGGCGAGACGCTGGGGCTGGTCGGCGAGTCCGGTTGCGGCAAGAGCACCCTCGCCCGGCTGCTGCTGCGGCTGGCCACCCCGACCAGCGGCGAGGTGCGGTTCGCGGGCGAGAACATCTTCTCGCGGCGCGGCGCCGAACTCGCCCAGCTGCGCCGCGACATCCAGATGATCTTCCAGAACCCCTCGTCCTCGGTGAATCCCCGCCTCAGCGTCGGCGAGATCATCGCCGAGCCGCTGCGCATCCACCGCCGGCCGGACGTGCGGCGGCGCGTGCTCGAACTGATGGACATGGTCGGGCTGCACCCGGACCACTACGACCGGTATCCGCACGAGTTCTCCGGCGGCCAGCGGCAGCGGATGGGCATCGCCCGGGCCATCGCGCTGCGCCCCAAGGTGGTGATCTGCGACGAGCCGGTCTCCGCGCTGGACGTGTCGATCCAGGCGCAGATCCTCAAGCTGCTCAAGGAACTCCAGCGCGAACTCGGCCTCACCTACGTGTTCATCACGCACGACCTGTCGGTGGTCAAGCACCTGTGCGACCGGGTGGCGGTGATGTACCTGGGCAAGGTGGTGGAGGTGGCCGACCGGGCGGAGTTCTTCGCGAGCGCGGCCCACCCGTACACCGCTTCCCTGCTGTCAGCCATCCCGCTGCCCGATCCGGATGCCGAAGCGCGGCGGCAGCGGGTGGTGCTCGCCGGGGACGTGCCGTCGGCGCTGAACCCGCCGACCGGCTGCGCCTTCCACCCGCGCTGCCCCCGGGCCCAGGCGCGGTGCGCGCGGGAGGCGCCTGGCCGCACCGCCGACGAGTCCGGCCGCCGGACGGTTTCCTGCTTCTTCCCGGTGCGCCCCGGCGAAGAGCTCCAACAGCCCGCAGAGGACGGTGCGATCGCATGACCGACATGGCCGGACTGCTGACCGGGATCATCCCGCCGCTGATGCGACGTTGGGCCGTGCCCGGCGTCGGCGTCGGCGTGCTCACCCCGGAAGGCAGCCACCGCCTGGGCTTCGGCGTGACCAATGTGGACCATCCGCTGCCGGTCGACGAGCACACGCTGTTCCAGATCGGCTCGGTGTCCAAGACGTTCGTCGGCACCATGCTGGCCGCGCTGGCCGACGCCGGCCGGCTGGGCCTGGACGACCGGGTGGCCGACCACCTGCCCGACTCGGGCATGGACGGCCGGATCACCATCCGGCACCTGCTCACCCACTCCTCCGGCCTGTTCGGCGACCACCTGATCCTCAACGGCCCCCGGCTGCTCGCCGACGGCGCGGACGACTCGATCGCCACCGGCGTCGCGCACATCGCTGGGCTGCCGCTGGTGTTCGGCCCCGGCACCAACTACTCCTACAGCAATGCCGGGCTGATCGTCGCCGCGCGGCTGCTGGAGGTGGTCACCGGCCGGCGGTACGCGGACCTGGTCCGCACCGAAGTGCTGGAACCGGCCGGGATGCGGCACACCTACACCACGGCGGACGAGGCGATCACCCACCGGGTGGCCGCGCCGCACCGCGGCGACGCCACCACCGAGCCCGAGGTGGCCCGCACCGCGGGCTGGCAGCGCGGCTGGCAGCTGCCCGGCTGGGACGTGCCCGGCGGCGGGCTGGTGTCTTGCGTGAGCGACATGCTCGACTACGCCCGCTACCACCTCGCCGGGAAAACTCCGGCGGAGCCGTTCATCCCGCAACGCGAGCGCAGTGGCGCGAACGAGCGGATCGGGCTGATCTGGCGGCTCGACGACGTCGACGGCGTGCGGCTGGCCTACCACGGCGGGCTGACCATCGGGTACTGCACTCAGCTGTGCCTCGTGCCCGAACGGGGAATCGGTTTCGTGCTGCTGACCAACGGCACGTCGGGCGAGCAGGTGAACCAGGAGGTGCGCGCCGCGCTGCTGCGGGAACTCGTCGGCATCTCCGTCGAGGCGCCACCCGCCGAACCTGGCGCCGCGCCGGCCGACGCCGCCGGGCTGGCAGGCAGCTTCGACGCGTCCTTCTACCGCCTCGAACTCGACCCGCGCCCCGACGGGCGGGCGGCGGTGCGCATCCACCGGCCGGCTCCTCGGCCGGGCAGCTACTACCTGGAGCCGCCGTCGATCGAGCAGGTCGCCTGGTGCGGGCACGACCGGCTGGTGATCACCGAGCCGGCGAGCGAACGCGGCACGACCATCGACGTCTGCCGGGACGACTCCGGCGCGATCAGCGGACTGCGGCTGCGCGACCGGCTGGCACCCCGCATCGACGGCTGACGCCTGCGGCGATCACGATGTGCTGGCGAGCTGACTCGTCAACTACTCGGCCCTAAGGGCCGGGCTTGTGACTCGGGCACCGCTGGCTGCGGTGTGGCCGGTCACGTCCAGCACTCCGCTATGCGGGTGCAGGGGCGTGTGACTCCGCCCCGCATCGCCACAACAACCACGCACGGTCACGGATGTTGCGGGAGGCATTGCGGTCGGCATGCGCAACGACGCCACACGACCGGCACCGAAACCGTGCCTGAGAAACACGGTTCCGTTTGTCTGTGTGCCCGCACTCCGCGCACATGCGTGAGGTGCAGGCGGGGTCAACGAACAGCACAGGAACACCAGCTCTACGAGCCTTGTATTCGACGAACCGCCCGAGCTGGGCGAAGGCCCAGGAGTGCAGCGCGACCCGTTGGGGCTTTCTCAGCCGTGCCCGATCACGGATACCGGCAAGGTTTTCCATGCCAATCCCGCGCCCGGTGCGTTCAGCCTCGGTCACGATGCGCTTGGAGATGACGTGGTTGGTTTCGGTGGCTTTGCGGGACTCCTTGCGGCGCTGACGCTTTAGGACCCGCTTGGCGGACTTGGTGCCCTTGGCCTGGAGCTTGGCTCGCAGAGCCAGTTGCCGCTTGCGGTAACTGTTCAGCCCTCGCCCGGTCGGCCCTGTGGCGGCGCTTGGATCCCGGCTTGCCGAGGTTCCCGGCGCGGATGTTCGCTTTCAAGGTGGTGTAGGCGTCGGCGACCTTCCGGATCACATGTAGCGCGGGTTGAGCCGACAAGCCGCGGTTCTTCAACGCGATGTAGGCGAAGCCCTGCAACGCCTTCCGTCCCCGCTCCTTCTCACCCAAGGCGTGCGCTTCACCGCACAGCCAGTTCGCTGCCTCGTTGATCGCGTGCAAGGTGCACTCGAGCGCGGACGCCTGCACGGCATCCGGCACGAGCTTGACCTGCACAGTGATCTTCACAACCAAGACCATATCGTCGGCAGCAGGTACAGGAAGATCGAGCCGGAAAGCCCGAGCGCCGCGCCGACCAGCAGGCCCGTCAGGGCGCGCGGCATCCGCAGCCGCAGGACCACGTAGTCGGTTCTCGGCGTGCCCTGCCCGAACAGCGTGGCGACCACATCGGACACGCCGATCGGATACCGGCCGAAGCACAGGGTGAAGATCAGGACGGCGACCACGGCGGGCGAGGAGCCCGGTCAGGACGACCGCATAGCGGAGGCCGTTGCGGCGGCGAGCCGCGACCAGAGCCGTCATACGGCCACCTGCTTGCGGCGCCGGACGAGGTGGATGAACACCGGCGCCCCGATGATCGCCGTGACGACGCCGGCCTGCACCTCTCCCGGCGGCGCGACAACGCGCCCGACGATGTCGGCCACCAGCAGCAGCAACGGGGCCAGCAGCATCGAAAACGGCAGCAGCCAACGGTGATCCGGCCCGATCAGCAGTCGCGCGGCGTGCGGGACGACCAGGCCGACGAACGCGATCGGGCCGGCCATCGCGGTCGCGGTCCCGCACAGCACCACGACCGCCGCCGCGCAGGTCACGCGGCCGGCCACCACGTTGTGCCCCAGCGAGCGGGCCACATCGTCTCCCAACGACAGTCCATTGAGGATCCTCGTGCACGCGAAGGCGAGCACCAAGCCGACCACGAGGAACGGCAACGCCTGCCAAGCGGTGTCCGAATCCCGGCCCCACAGCGAGCCCACCTGCCAGAACCGGAACTGCTCGAAGCTCACGTTGTCGGTGACGAGGATGCCGGTGGTCAGCGAGCCGAAAGCGGCGGTGCACGCCGCCCCGGACAGCGCGATCCGCAGCGGCGTGCTGCCTTCCCCGCCCATCATGCTCACCCCGTAGACCAGGACCGACGCGAGGATCGCACCGAGGAAGCCGAACCACACGTACCCGGCCACCGACTGCACGCCGAGCACGCTGATCGCCAGGACGATGCATAGCGAGGCCCCGGCGTTGACGCCCATGATTCCCGGGTCCGCCAACGGGTTTCGGGTCACGCCCTGGATGATCGCGCCGGCCAGCCCGAGCGCCGCGCCCGCGAGCAGCCCCACGAACGTCCGCGGGATGCGCACCTGCCAGATGATCAGGTGATCGGGATCGCCCGGGCGCGGGTGCAGCAGCGCGTCCAGCACCACGGACGGCGCGAGCCCCTTGGCGCCCACCATGACGCTCGCGAAGGCCGCCAGGACCAGAACCGCCGCCACCATCCCGAGAACGGAACCGGGACGCGCCCCGCGTCGCACCGAACTCACAGCGCTCAGCGCGCCAGCGCCTGCGCGACCAGCGGGACGACCTTGTCCACGGCGTGGGACAGGCCCAGCGGAGTGCCGCTGGAGAAGGCTCGCGCGATCTCCGCGTCGGACAGCACGACCGCGTGCCCCGCCTGGACCGCAGGCACCGACCGGAACAGCGGATCGTTGGCGATGTCGTCCGCGCTCACGCCGATCGGCGACATCAGCACGAGATCCGCGTTGAACAGGTCCATCCGCTCCGGCGAGATGGGAACCGAGAAGCTTTCCCCGGCCAGGGCCTGCACCTGCGGCGACTGGACGAAGCCGAGGCGCTTCATGAGCTCGATGCGGGAACCGCCGCTGACGTAGGCGCCGTAGGAGCCGACCATCTTGGAGCCGACGACCACCGTCTTGCCCGCGAAATCCGGGTGCGCGGCCGCGGCGTCGCGGAACTTCGCCTCCACGTCCGCGTGGACCTGCTCCGCCTCGGCCGTCTTGCCGAGCGCCTTGCCGATCATGTCGAGCTGCTGGTCCCAGTTCGTCCGGTACGCGTGCCCGCCGGCCGGGATGCTCAGCACCGGCACGCCCAGCCCGGCCAGCAGGTCGTGGCGGTCCCGCTCGCCGCTGGCGCGGGCGTCCAGGATCAGATCCGGTTCCAGCGCGGCCACGGCTTCCATGTCGACTTCCATGGTGCCGAGCATCGTGGGCGGCGTCGCGTACCTCTTGTCCGCGGGCATCCACGCGGGAACGCCATCGCCGCCCACGGGAAGCCAGTCCGACGCCCCGACCGGCTGCACGCCGAGCGTCAGGGCGACCTCCGCATCGCCCCAGCCCAGGGCGACGACCCGCTGCGGACGCTCCGGAACCGTGACGTCACCGAACGCGGTCGGGATGGTCACCGGCCGATCCCGGGCGCCTAGCCGATCACCAGGTCACCTGGGTCAGATCCGCGCAGGACAGTTCGAGCGTCTCGAACGACGCGCCGGGTCCGCGACCGGTCCACTGCACGGGCACGACTCCCGCCAGCGACCAGCAGGCCAGCGGCGCGCGCTCCGGGCCCAGCATCGTGATCTCGCCGACCGACTTCTCCGGGCGGCTGCGCAGCCAGGCCGACATCGCCGCGACGCGACCGGTCGGCGGGCGGCTGAGGACGACGACGCCCGTTCCGGTCTCCAGGCCCGCGCAGCTGGTGAACACGCCGAGATCGCGATCCCCGATGCGCACTTCGAAGAGCCCGTCGAGCCCGTCCGCTGCCCTCACTCCGCGACCTGCGTCCGGTACGCCCAGCGGAACACCGGCAGGTTCAAGTCGCCGACCGCGCGGTAGTCCTCGGTCCGCTCGAAGTGGTCGTACCCGTTCAGCCGCCGGATCTTGATCCTCTCGGCCAGATCCATCTCCGAGGCCGTCACCTGGGTCGGAATCCCGACCGGGCCACCTTCCAAGATGACTTCCCTATCACCGGACACGTCGGCTTCCTCCTAATGAATCGAGCACATCACTCTAAAAGCCGTTGACTCACAACGAAGTTTGTCGACATCATCACAACTTCTCAAGAATTGACCGGCACTTTCACACCTGTGGGCACCATACGATCCGGCGACCGCAGGGATAGGAGATGAAACGCACTGGGACGCGAGGCGATTCACACCGAATCCGGTACTTTCAGCTGCTCGTCGAGCACCGCGAACACCTCTTCCTGGTGCTCGGCCAGGTAGAAGTGCCCGCCGGGAAAAACCCTCAGATCCACTTCGGCGTCGGTGTGCTCCCGCCAGGCTTCCGCCTCCGCCAGGGTGACCTTCGGGTCGTCGTCGCCGATCAGCACGGTGATCGGACAGGTCACCTTCGCCCCTGGCACGCCCCGGTAGGTCTCGGCCGCGCGGTAGTCGCCGCGAACAGCCGGCAGGATCATGCGTAGCAGCTCCTCGTCGCCGAGCACACCCGAAGCGGTTCCGCTCAGCTTCCGCAGTTCCGCGACGAGCCCGTCGTCGTCGCACAGGTGCACCCGCTCGTCCCGGTACGTCGACGGCGCGCGGCGGCCGGACGCGATCAGCCGGATCGGCGCGACTTCCAGGCGGCGCGCCACTTCGAAGCCCACCACCGCGCCCATGCTGTGGCCGAAGAGCGCCAGCGGACGATCCGCCCACTGCCGCAGCTCGGTTGCGAGCCGGTCCGCGAGCTCGCCGATGTCGTCGATGCAGCGCTCCGCCCGGCGGTCCTGGCGGCCCGGGTACTGCACCGACAGCACCTCTACTCGCGGCGCGAGCGCGCGGGACAGCGGGAAGTAGAAGCTGGCCGAGCCGCCCGCGTGCGGCAGCGCGACCAGGCGCGCCCCGGCATCGGGTGCCGGGTGGAAGCGGCGAATCCACAACTGGCCCTCGGCTGCTGGAACGGTCACTGTTCTCCCTCCGGTCACAGCGGAATGTTGCCGTGGTGGCCGCGGCCGGCGGCGGCCTCGGCGAGCGCGGCGGCGACCCGGCGCCGGGTGTCCGCGGGATCGATCACCTCGTCCACCACGCCGATGGCGAGCGCGCGGCCGACACCGCCGGCGATCCGTGTGTGCTCGTCGACGAGTTCCGCCCGCAGCGCCAGCCGCCTGTCCTCATCGTCCACTGCGGACAGTTTTTTGCGGTGCAGGATTCCCACCGCCGCCTCGGTGCCCATCACGGCGATCTCGGCCTCCGGCCAGGCGAACACCGCGCTCGCGCCCAGCGCCCGGGAGTTCATCGCGATGTAGGCGCCGCCGTATGACTTCCGGGTCACCAACGTCACCCGCGGCACCACGGATTCGGCGAACGCGTACAGCAACTTGGCGCCCCGGCGCACCACGCCGGCCCATTCCTGGTTCACCCCGGGCAGGTAGCCGGGCACGTCGACGATGACCAGCAGTTGCACGCCGAACGAGTCGCACATCCGCACGAACCTCGCCGCCTTCTCCGCCGACAGCGAATCCAGGCAACCGCCCTTGCGCAGCGGGTTGTTCGCGACGACGCCCACGGTGCGCCCGCCGAGCCGGCCCAAACCGGTGACCACGTTGGGCGCCCACTTCTGCTGCAACTCGTCGAAACCGGTGGCGGAATCGAGGATCTCGCGGATCAGCGGGTGCACGTCGTAGGCGCGGTTGGCCGCATCCGGCAGCAACGCGCGCAGATCCTTGCGATCCGCCACGGCGCGCAGGTCGAAGACGCCTTGCCGGGCGAGCAAACCGGTGATCCGGCGAGCCCGGGCGTAGGCGTCCGACTCCGAGTCGGCCAGCACGTGCGCGACGCCCGACTTCTGCCCGTGCGCCGCGGGGCCGCCCAGCCCGGCCATGTCGACCTGCTCGCCGGTCACGCTGCGCACCACGTCCGGCCCGGTGACGAACAGCCGGCCGTCCGCCGCCATGATCACCACATCGGTCAGCGCCGGCCCGTATGCAGCGGCCCCGGCCGCCGGCCCGAGCACGACCGAGATCTGCGGCACCCGCCCGGAAGCGCGGATCATCGCGGCGAACATCTGGCCGACGCCGTCCATCGACTCGACGCCCTCGGCGAGCTTCGCGCCGCCGGAATGCCACAGCCCGATCACCGGGCACCGGTCCCGGACGGCGCGGTCGATGGCATCTACGATGCGCCGCGCCCCCTCGGCACCCAGCGCGCCGCCCATCCTGGTGGCATCCGTGCAGTACGCGATCACCCGGCCGCCGTCGATCCGCCCCGCGACCGCGGTGACCCCGCTGTCGTCCGGTGGATGCAACGGGGTGGCGGAATCGCGGTCGAGCAGCCGGGCCAGCCGCACGACAGGCAGCCGTGGATCCGCGGCTCTTTCGACGAACAGCCGCGGTGCGGCGGTGGCAGTCAACTTCAACCTCCCGGCTTCAGCGGATCGAAGATCCGATCGGTCCTGCTGCCCGGGATTCCGGCTACGCACGAGCAGAACACCGGGCTTCGCGAGGTGGTCGGCACCCGCCTCATCTTCGGGCATCCGGCACCGCCTCGCCGAGCGACGTCGCGGATGCGAGCGGTTCCGCGAGAACGGCGGCGAAAGCTAAAAACCTCTTCACCGCAACAGGAAATCCCTTCACGAGATCGGCTCCGGTGGGTTGCGAGCGGAATCGCGACTACCGCGAGATGCCGGAACTCGTTCATGCCACCGGAAAGTCGGTCCACCGCCACCGATGGGGTCGGCACCCGCACGATCAGGTGCGGCGCCGTCACGGTTCCAGCACGAGCTTGCCGCACGTCCTCCGGCCGAGGATGTCCTCGTGCGCCCGCCGCGCCTCGCCGAGCGGGTAGACGCCGCCGATCTCCGGGCGCAGCCGGCCGGCGGCGGTGAGCGCGAACAGCTCGGCCAGCGGCTCCCGGAACCTGCCCGGCAACGAGATCACCTGCGGCAGCCAGAACCCGCTGACCGCAACGGTGCGCGCGATGACCTGCGCAGCCGTGAGCGGAGCGGGCAGCACGTGGGATGCCACGCCGTAGGTGACGATCCGCCCGAGCGGGGCGAGCGCGTCGAGCGCCGCGTCGAAGACCGCTCCGCCGATGCCGTCGAAGATGATGTCCACCGGCAGCCCGGCGTTGGCCTCGAGGACCCGGTCGCGATATCCCTCGGCCGCGCCGTCCACGGCGACGTCGGCCCCGACGTCCAGCGCGAACGCGCGCTTGTCGGGGCTCGACGCCGCGGCCACGACGCGGCCCGCCCCGAACAGCTTCGCCAACTGGACCAGCAGCGATCCCACGCCGCCCGCGGCCGCGTTGACCACCACCGACTCGCCGGGGACGATTCGCGCGCAGGTGCGCAGCAGGTGCCAGGCCGACAGGCCCTGGACGCCGAGCGCGACGGCTTGGTGATCGTCGACGCCGTCCAGGACCTCGGCGACGAACGGGGACGACGTGACGACCTGCTCGGCATACCCGCCGCCGTCCATCAGGGCGAGGACGCGCCGCCCGTCGGCGGTGCGGCCGACGACCTCGCCGCCCGGGACGTAGGGCAGCGCGACCGGCTTGAGGTAGGAATTCGACGTGCACATGGTGTCCATGTAGTTGACACCGGCGGCGCTGACCCAGATGGCCACCTCACCGTTGCGGGATTCTGGATCCGGCACTTCTTCTTGAACGAGCACTTCCGGCCCGCCGTACCGGGAAATCTGGATGGCGCGCACCGCATCTCCAAGCGCTGTGCTGCGATCACGGACCACCCAGGACTACCACACGGCCCCTGGTGAGGCGCACCAGAATCGGTCACCCTATCGAAAGGCTGAAACCCATTGCGCCGCAACAATATATGAAGCGATCTCGGCATCATCACTGCGATCCGTAGTCGCCCTTCCGGGCAGGACAACGAAGACGAGTGAGCTGCCTTCTCGATCGGGCATGATCGGTCGAGAAAGCGCCTTGGGTGCCTTAGAAATGGGTCGGATCTCCCGTGTTTACCGGAAGGAGCCTTTCCCATGAATGCCAAGACCCCCGGCAACGCGTCCCGGCCGGACGAGAAAGCCGCACCGCTGATCGGCCGCCGGGGCAAGTGGGTGTTGGCAAGCCTCTCCGCCGTACTGCTGGCCTCCGGCTCGCTGCTGGTTTCCGGCGGACCGACCGCGCTGTCCGCGGCGAACGTCGACGAAGCCGTGCACGGCGAATCGTGCAGCGGAACGGCGACGCTGAAGATCACGCCCGGCCTCAAGCGCACCGAGCAGGAGATCAGCTTCAGCTACGTCGAGGGCGGGCACAGCGGGCGGTGCGTCTCCACGCTGCCGATCACCGGCACGAAGGCCCACGAAGTAGAGGTCAAGGGCAAGGGCGACTGCGAGTCCGCGATCGTGTGGGTGAAGGACCGCGTGCGCTGGACCACCGAGGACCAGTCGGAGCGCACCAGCGTCATGGAGTTCGTGAGCACGTTCCAGATCGCCGGTGACGTCATCATCGAGCGGTCGATCGGCCGGGTCACCGAAGGCGAGCTCAAGGGCCACATCATCGAGAACAACACCATCGGCCGGATCGACCCGGCGAAGTGCGACTCCCCGGAAGGCCTCACCGAGATCACCCTGACGGGTCTGTACAACACCAGCCTCGGCTGAGCGCGCGCTCGGCCCCGGAACCCGTGTGTTGAACGAGCCGACAGGGAGTTCACTTGGTACCCGGATCTGACCGCGCAGGGGTAGGAGATCGTTCGGCCGCCGATGACGGGATCGCCGTCATCGGCGCCGCATGTCGGCTCCCGAAAGCAGCTGACCCGCGCGCGTTGTGGCGACTGCTGCGGGACGGCGACAGCGCGATCACCGACGCCCCCGTCGACCGCTGCGGCCCGGATGCGTCCGGCGCCGCCCGGCGGGGCGGGTTCCTCGATCGCGTCGACGGCTTCGACGCCGACTTCTTCGGCATCTCGCCGCGCGAGGCCCGCGCGATGGATCCCCAGCAGCGGCTGGTCCTGGAGCTGAGCTGGGAAGCGCTCGAAGACGCCGGGATCGTCGCGAACCGGATCCAGGGCAGCAGGACCGGCGTATTCCTCGGGTGCGCGGCCGACGACTACGCGACCCTGCTGCACCGCCGCGCGCCGCAGTCGATCGGCCGGCACACCGCGACCGGCCTCCAGCGCGGCATCATCGCGAATCGCGTTTCGTACGCCCTGGGGCTGCGCGGCCCGAGCATGGTCGTCGACAGCGCGCAGTCATCGTCGCTGGTGGCGGTGCACCTGGCCGGCGAGAGCCTGCGGTCCGGGGAGGCCGACCTGGCGCTGGCCGGCGGGGTGAACCTCATCCTCGCGCCGGAGAGCTCGACGTGCGTGGAGGAGTTCGGCAGCCTGTCCCCCGACGGCCGCTGCTACACCTTCGACGCCCGCGCCAACGGATACGTGCGCGGCGAAGGCGGCGGCGTGGTCGTCCTCAAGCCCTTGTCGCGGGCGATGGCCGACGGCGACCCGATCTACTGCGTGATCCGCGGCGGAGCGGTCAACAACGACGGCGCCGGAGACGGCCTGACGGTGCCCGATTCCCAGTCGCAGCAGGAAGTCATCCGCGCGGCTTACGCGACGTCCGGTGTGGACCCGGCGGAGGTGCAGTACGTCGAGCTGCACGGCACGGGCACGAAGGTGGGCGATCCGGTGGAGGCCTCGGCGCTCGGTGCGGCGTTGGGCGCCATCCGGCCGCCGGGCGTTCCATTGCCGGTCGGCTCCGTCAAGACGAACGTCGGTCACCTGGAGGGCGCGGCGGGCATCGTCGGCCTGCTCAAGGTGGCGCTGGCCATCCGGCACCGCCGGCTGCCGCCGAGCCTCAACTTCGAGACGCCGAATCCCGGGATTCCGCTGGATTCCCTGAATCTGGCGGTCCAGCGGGAACTCGGGCCGTGGCCCCAGCCGGATCAGCCGCTGACGGCGGGCGCGAGTTCCTTCGGCATGGGCGGTACGAACTGCCACCTCGTCGTGACGGAGCCGCCCGCCGCGGAACCGACCCGCGCACTCGAACCCGGCCGCATCCCAGGGTCCGTGCCCTGGCTGGTTTCGGGGAAGACCCCGGAAGCGCTGTGCGCGCAGGCGGCCCGGCTGCACTCCCACCTCCGCGAGCACGGGGAATGGTCGCCGTCCGACGTGGCGTGGTCGCTGGCGACGACGCGGAGCCAGCACGCGCATCGCGCCGCGATCCTCGGCCGCGACGGCGAAGAACTGCTCTCCCGGCTGGAAGAACTCGCGCGGGGAAGCGAGAGCCCGGGACTCGTTCGCGGCGTGGCAACGAGTGGCAGCGGCGTCGCGATGCTGTTCTCCGGGCAAGGCAGCCAGCGGGCCGGTATGGGACGCGAACTCCACCGCACCTTTCCCGAGTTCGCCGAGGCGTGGGACGAGGCGTGCGGGCACCTCGATCCGCTGCTCGGCCTGGACCGCCCGCTCACCGAGGTCGTCTTCACCGGCAGCCAGGACGCCCTGAACGAGACGCTCATCGCGCAGCCCGCCCTGTTCGCCCTCCAGGTCGCGCTGTTCCGGCTGTTCGAGCGGCACGGCATCGGCGCCGACTTCCTCATCGGCCACTCCGTGGGCGAGCTGAGCGCGGCGCACGTCTCCGGCATCCTCACCCTGCCCGATGCGGCGACGCTGCTCGCCGCCCGCGCCCGCCTCATGCAGTCGCTGCCGACCACCGGCGTCATGGCCGCCGTGCAGGCGACCGAAGCCGAACTCGCCCAGGCCCATCCCGAACTCGCCGACCCGGCGAGCGGCGTGGCCATCGCGGCGCTCAACTCGCCGGACAGCACGGTGATCTCCGGCGAGCCCGAACCGGTGGACGCGATCATGCGGCATTGGCGCCAGGCTGGCCGCCGCGTCCGGCGGCTGCGCACCAGCCGCGCCTTCCACTCGCCGCACTGCGACGCCATCCTCGACGAGTTCGAGTCGACCGCGGCCCGGCTCACCTACCACCGGCCGGGCATCCCGATCGTCTCCACCCTGACCGGTGATCGCAGCGACGCGATCATGACGCCGGGCTACTGGGCGCGTCAGCTGCGCGATCCCGTCCGGTTCCACCCGGCGCTGACCTGGCTCCACCGCCACCACGAGGCGACCCACCACCTGGAGCTCGGCCCGGGAACCACCCTCACGTCGCTCGCGCGCGAGGTGCACGGCGACATCCTGGCCATTCCGGCGCTGCACCCGGATCATCCGGAACCCGAGAGCGTGCTGGCGTGCCTCGCCCGCGCGCACTCGACCGGCGTTCCCGTCGACTGGACGGCTCTGCTGCCCGCGGGGCGCCGGCTCGACCTGCCGACTTACGCCTTCCAGCGGCGACGGTACTGGCTGGACGAGGAAGCGCCCGACGCCGAGCAGGTGGCTCCGCCCGCGACCAAGAGCGAACAGGATCCGCTGGAGCTCGTGCGCTCACAGGCCGCTGCCATCCTGGGGCATTCCTCGCCCGAGGACGTCGAACCGCGACGCACGCTCCGCGAACTCGGCTTCGATTCGCTCGGGACGGTTGAGCTGCGCGACCGCCTCTCCGCCGCCACCGGGCTCCGGCTGACGACGGCGGCGCTCTACAGCTATCCAACGCCCGTCGAACTGGCCGATCACCTGCGCGCGGAGCTGGCCGGGGCTGGCGGCGGAGCGGCGGCCTGGTCCCGCGCGTCGGCAAGCGATGAGCCGATCGCGATCGTCGGCATGGCCTGCCGGCTACCCGGTGGCGCGCGGTCCCCGGAAGACCTGTGGCGGCTCGTCACCTCCGCCGCGGACGCGATCTCCGGTTTCCCCACCGATCGCGGCTGGGACCTGGACTCGCTCTTCGACCCGGATCCGGACGCGCCCGGCAAGTCCTACGCCCGGCACGGCGGATTCCTCCACGACGCGGCGTCTTTCGATCCCGACTTCTTCGGCATCAGCCCGCGGGAAGCGCTGGCGATGGACCCGCAGCAGCGGCTGCTGCTGGAAACGTCGTGGGAGGCCCTGGAGCGCGCCGGCCTCGATCCGGCGGCGCTGCGCGGCACCTCCACCGGGACGTTCGTCGGAGCGACCGCGCAGGACTACGGGCCTCGCCTGGACCAGCCCAGCGAAGGGCACTCGCTGACCGGCACCACGCCGAGCGTCCTGTCGGGGCGGATCGCCTACACCCTGGGCCTGCAGGGACCGGCGTTCACTGTGGACACCGCGTGTTCGTCGTCGCTGGTGGCGATGCACCTGGCGTGCGAGTCGCTGCGGTCGGGCGAGTCGGGCCTGGCGCTGGCCGGCGGTGTCACCGTGATGGCCACGCCCGGCATGTTCGTCGAGTTCAGCCGCCAGCGCGGCCTGGCACATGACGGCCGCTGCAAGGCGTTTTCCGCCTCGGCGGACGGCACCAGCTGGGCCGAGGGCGTCGGCGTGGTGGTGTTGGAGCGGTTGTCGGAGGCAGTGCGCAACGGCCACCGCGTGCTGGCCGTGATCCGCGGCAGCGCGGTGAACCAGGACGGCGCCAGCAACGGCTTGACCGCGCCCAGCGGGCTTGCCCAGGAACGGGTGATCCTGCAGGCCTTGGCGAATGCCGGGCTCTCGCCCGCCGACGTCGACGCGGTGGAGGCGCACGGCACCGGCACGGCGTTGGGCGATCCGATCGAAGCGCAAGCGCTGCTGGCCACCTACGGCAAGCACCACAGCGCCGAGCGGCCGGTGTGGCTGGGATCGCTGAAGGCCAACATCGGCCACACCCAATCAGCAGCCGGTGTCGCCGGCGTCATCAAGATGGTGCAGGCACTCCAGAACAACGAGCTGCCCGCCACTCTGCACGCCGAAGAACCCTCACCCCACGTCGACTGGAGCAGCGGCGCCCTCGCGCTGCTCGCTCAACCGCAGCCGTGGCCCGAGGGCGGTCGGCCGCGTCGCGCCGCCGTCTCGTCCTTCGGCATCTCTGGCACCAACGCTCATCTCATCGTCGAACAGCCACCGAGCATCGAGTCCGCAACGGACATCATCGTGGCTGCGGAGTCCGGCGCTGTGCCGTGGGTGCTCTCCGCGAGAACGCCGGAAGCGCTTGAAGCACAGGCAGAACGGCTGCATTCCCGGCTCCGCGACCGGGACGACTGGACAGCTACCGAGGTGGCTTGGTCGCTGGCCACCACCCGCACCGCCTTCGCGCACCGGGCTGCGATCCTCGGCGCCGACCGCCAGGAATTGCTGGCAGGGCTGGAAAACCTCACCCGCTCCGAGGAGGTTCCCGGCGTGGTGCGAGGCATCGCCGCAGACGAGCCGAGCGTCGCCATGCTGCTGTCCGGCCAGGGAAGCCAGCGGCCCGGCATGGGCCGTGGGCTGCACGAGGCGTTCCCGGTGTTCGCCCGGGCCTGGGACGAAGCCTGTGCGCACCTGGACCCGCTGCTCGGGCTGGACCGTCCGCTCACGGAGATCGTGTTCCACGGCCAGGACGCCGAGGTGGAACAGACGCTGGTCGCGCAGCCGGCGCTGTTCGCGCTGCAGGTGGCGCTGTTCCGATTGCTGGCACATCACGGCATCGCCCCGGACTACCTCATCGGTCATTCCGTCGGCGAGCTCACCGCCGCGCATCTGGCCGGGGTGTTCTCCTTGCCCGACGCCGCGGCCTTGCTCGCCGGGCGGGCCCGGTTGATGCAGGCCCTCCCCTCGCACGGAGTGATGGCCGGTATCCAGGCAAGCGAGCAGGAACTCACCGAGGCGCATCCCCAGCTTCTCGACCCGCGTAGCGGGGTCTCCATCGCCGCGGTCAACGCCCCGCAGTCGACCGTCATCTCCGGCGACCCCGACGCCGTTCACGCCATCGGCGAGCACTGGCGCGGGCAGGGCCGCACCGTCCGGGACCTGCACACCAGCCGGGCATTCCACTCTCCCCACTGCGAGCCGCTGCTCTCCGAGCTCGAAGACATCGCCGGTGAGCTGACCTACCACCCGCCGACGATCCCGATCATCTCCACCGTCACCGGGGCGACCAGCGACGACATCACCACCCCGGCCTACTGGGCCCGCCAAGTACGCCAACCAGTCCGGTTCCACCCCGCACTCACCTGGCTGCACCAGCACCACAGCGTCACCCATCACCTGGAGCTCGGACCTGACGCCACCCTGACCACCCTCGCGCGCACCACTCACGACACGCCCAGCCTCCCCACCCTGCGCGCCGACACCGACGACGCCACCGCCTACCTCGCCGCTCTTGCCAGCGCCCACACCACGGGCCTTCCGGTCCGCTGGCCCGCGCTTCTCCCGCCGAGCCGAACCATCGACCTCCCCACCTACTCCTTCCAGCACCAGCGGTACTGGCTGACCGCAGAACGTCCGGCCGGGAGCCCAGAAACGCTTGGGCTGGACAGCACCGGGCACCCGCTGCTCACCGCACGCGTCGACATGCCGCAGACCGGCGAGACGGTCTTCACCGGGCGGATCTCGCTCGACTCGCAGCCGTGGCTGGCCGACCACGTCGTCCAGAACACCGTCCTGCTGCCCGGCACCGCGTTCCTCGACATGACGCTGCACGCCGCCGCACAACTCGACTGCACCGTCGAAGAACTCACCCTCCACACACCACTCGCACTCCCCGACCACGGACACATCGCGCTGCGACTGACGATCGCGCCGGAGAGCGAGTCCGGAGATCGCGATGTCGCCATCCACTCGCGGTTCCACGTGTCGGCCGACGACGAAGCTCAGGAATGGGCCCAACACGCCACGGGCGTCTTGAGCCCCGACGCGCAACGTCCTCGGGTCGACGTTCCTGCCGCAGTCCCGCCGGAGCACGCCACGCCGGTGGATCTGGCGGACGCGTACGACGTCTTCGGCGACCGCGGCCTCGACTACGGCCCCGCGTTCCAGGGACTCCAAGCCCTGTGGGAAGACGGCGACGACCTGTACGCCGAGATCGCCTTGCCCGGAGGGTCCGACGCCGGTCGCTGGGCGATCCACCCCGCGCTGCTCGATCCGGCCCTTCAGGCGGCTCTGCTGCCGAGGCTCCGCGACTCCCAGAACGCCCTTCTTCCCTTCTCCTGGAGCGGAATCCGGCTCCACCGGAGAGGTGCAACCCGTCTCCGGGTCGGCATCCGGCCGACCGACTCCGGCACGATCCGCATCGCCGCGACGGACGAAGCCGGCATTCCGGTGGCGGAGGTCGAGGCCCTGACCTTCCGACCCGCCGCGACCTCCGGCGGCCGAGGAGCCGGGCTGCTCCGTCTGAAGTGGACGCAGCTGCCTGCGGGCCTGCACGCGAAGAGCGATGATTCGCGCCCCGATGTGGTGCTGGCCGACTACCGCGCGATCGATCCGGCAGAGGACGTTCCGGCATGCGTTGCGCGAGTCGCCCAGGACGCCCTGGACCGGGTGCAGAGCTGGTTGCTGGAGGACGCTCCGACCCGTCTGGTGCTGGTGACCCGCGGTGCGGTGGCGGTGCAGCCGGGTGAGGTGCCGGACCTGGTCACCGGCCCGCTGTGGGGCCTGCTGCGCGTAGCGCAGAACGAGCACCCCGACCGCATCCTGCTCATCGACACCGACACCAGCGACGATCACGACGAGCTGCACCGAGCCGTCGACGTAGCCCTGCGCCACGGCGAATCGCAGATCGCGGTGCGCGGCGATGCCGTGTTCGTGCCCCGCCTGACCCGCACTCGGCCGCCGCACGAGCTGACTCCGCCCGATGGAGACGGCGCGTGGCGGCTGGATGTGACCGAGCGCGGCAGTGTCGACAACCTGCGCCTGGTCTCGTTCCCGCAGGTCGAGGAGCCGTTGGAGGCCGGGCGGGTTCGGGTCGCGGTGCGGGCGGTCGGGCTGAACTTCCGCGACGTCCTCAACACCCTCGGCATGTATCCCGGCACCCCGCCGCTGGGAATCGAGATCGCCGGTGTCGTCACCGAGACCGCCGCCGATGTTGATCGCCTGTCGGTGGGAGACCGGGTGGCGGGAATGTTGCCCGGCGCGATGGGCCCGCTGGCGGTCGGTGATCACCGGGTGTTCGCCCGCGTGCCGCAGGACTGGACCTTCGCTCAGGCCGCCGCAACGCCCGCGGTGTTCCTCACCGCCTACCACGCGCTGCACCACCTGGCCGAAGTCCAACCCGGACAACGCGTGCTCGTGCACGCCGCAGCCGGCGGCGTCGGGATGGCCGCCGTCCAGCTCCTCCAGCACTACGGCGCCGACGTCTACGCCACCGCCCACCCCAGTAAATGGGCCACACTCCGAGAACTCGGCATCCCCGCAGACCACATCGCGTCGTCCCGCACTCCGGACTTCGCCACCCAGTTCCCCCCGGTCGACGTCGTCCTGAACTCCCTCACCGGAGAGCTCCTCGACGCCTCACTCGACCTGCTCGAAGAGGGCGGGCACTTCATCGAGCTCGGCAAGACCGATCCCCGCGATCCGGCCGAGCACCCCGGGCTGCACTACCACGCCTTCGACCTCACCGAAGCCGATCCGGCCCACCTGCAGGCCATGCTCGGCGACCTCACCGGCCTGTTCGCCGACGGTGCTCTCACCCCGCTGCCGGTGACCGCGTGGGACATCAGGCGAGCCCCAGATGCCTTCCGGCACCTCAGCAATGCCCGTCACACCGGCAAACTCGCGCTCACCATCCCCACGGCACCCGGGCCGCGCGGCACCATCCTCATCACCGGAGGCACCGGTTCCCTGGGCAGCACCCTCGCTCGGCATCTCGCCACACAACACACCGGGCACCTCCTCCTGGCCAGCCGCCAAGGCTCGGCCGCGCCAGGAGCGGCGCAGCTCCGCGACGAGCTTGGAGCCCTCGGAGCAGACGTCAGCATCACGGCATGCGACTTCGCCGACGTCGACGCCGTGCAACGACTTCTCGACGCCATCCCGGCCGACCGGCCGCTCACCGGGATCGTTCACACCGCCGGCGCCCTCCACGACGCTCCGGTACACGCGCTCACCGCCGAGCAACTGGCCGCGGTCCTGCAATCCAAAGTGGACTCCGCCTGGAACCTCCACCAGGCCACCCGCCAACACGACCTCGCCTTCTTCACCCTCTACTCCTCCGCCGCCGCGCTGCTCGGCAACCCGGGCCAGGCCAACTACGCCGTCGCCAACACCTTCCTGGACGCGCTCGCCACCCACCGCCATGCCCACGGCCAACCCGCGCACTCCCTTGCCTGGGGCCCCTGGAGCACCGACAGCGGCATGACCCAGCACCTCACCCGCGGCGAGCGGGAGCGCATGGCGGACATCGGGATGCAGTTCCTCGATCCCGACGACGCCCTCCGCCTGTTCGACCAAGCGAGCAGCAGCCCGGACCCGTACCTCGTGCCGCTCCGCCTCGACAACAAGCGCCGGCCGGTCGCATTGCTGAGCGAGCTGACTCCCGGCAGGGCGCGGCGGGCAGCGACGCCGTCGTCGCTGGCAGGCCGCCTGGCGGCCATTCCCGAATCGCAGCGCCACCGCGTGCTGCTGGAGCTCGTTCAGACCCACGCCGCGACGGTCCTGGGCCACTCCGATCCGGCGAGCGTCGACGCCCGGTCGAGCTTCAAGAGCCTGGGATTCGACTCGCTGACATCGGTGGAGCTGCGCAACCGGCTCGCCGCCGCGACCGGCCTCTCCCTGCCGCCCGGCCTGATCTTCGACCATCCCACGTCCTGGACCCTGTCCGACCGGCTGTGCGCCCTCCTGCTGACCGATCGCCCGAAGACCCGGTCGGCCCCGATGACGACGCGGCGCGCCGATGACGAGCCGATCGCCATCGTCGGCATGGCGTGCCGGCTTCCCGGCAGCGTGCGTTCACCGGACGAACTGTGGCAGCTGGTCGCCACCAACACCGACGCCATCACCGGATTCCCCACCAACCGCGGCTGGGACCTGGACGACCTCTTCGACCCCGATCCCGACGCGACGGGGAAGTCGTACGTCCGGCACGGCGGATTCCTGCACGACGCCGACCAGTTCGACCCAGCGTTCTTCGGCATCAGCCCGCGAGAAGCGCTGGCCATGGACCCGCAGCAACGCCTCCTGCTGGAAACCACCTGGGAAGTCCTCGAAAACGCGGGCATCGACCCCGACACGCTGCGAGGCAGCATGACCGGCGTCTTCGTCGGCGCTATCCCGCAGGACTACGGGGCGCGGCTGCACAACGCGGCGACCGACGTGGAAGGGCATGTCCTGACGGGCACGACGTCCAGCGCGATCTCGGGACGCGTGGCCTATCTGCTGGGCCTGGAAGGCCCGGCGATGACCGTGGACACCGCGTGCTCGTCGTCGCTGGTGGCGATGCACCTGGCGTGCCAATCGCTGCGGTCGGGCGAGTCGAGCATGGCGTTGGCGGGCGGAGCCACCGTGATGGCTACGCCCGGGATGTTCATCGAGTTCAGCCGCCAGCGTGGCCTCGCGCAGGACGGGCGCTGCAAGGCGTTTTCCACTGAGGCGGACGGCACCAGCTGGGCCGAAGGCGCCGGGGTCGTAGCACTCGAACGACTCTCCGACGCGCAGCGCAATGGTCACCGCATTCTGGCGGTGATCCGGGGCAGCGCGGTAAACCAGGACGGCGCCAGCAACGGGCTCACGGCGCCCAACGGGCCATCACAGGAACGCGTGATCCTGCAAGCACTCTCCAATGCCGGGCTCACCCCCGCCGACGTCGACGTCGTGGAAGCGCACGGCACCGGGACCTCGCTGGGCGATCCCATTGAGGCCCAAGCGGTGCTGGCCACCTACGGCCAGCACCACACCGCCGAGAAGCCCTTGTGGTTGGGCTCGTTGAAGTCCAACATCGGCCACACCCAAGCAGCCGCAGGCGTTGCGGGTGTCATCAAGATGGTGCAGGCGCTCCACCACGAAGAACTGCCCGCAACGCTGCACGCCGACGAACCTTCACCGCACATCGACTGGACCAGCGGCGCGCTCGCACTGCTCACCGCATCCCAGCCGTGGCCAGAAGGCGACAAGCCGCGGCGTGCCGCCATCTCATCCTTCGGCGTTTCCGGTACCAACGCGCACCTCATCCTCGAACAACCACCGCAGACCGATCAGTCCACACAGGACACCAAACCTGCGAAGATCGTCGTCGGTACTGGTGATGAGCTGGTGCCGTGGGTGCTCTCCGCCAAAACACCCGAGGCCCTCGCAGCACAAGCAGAACGACTGCACGACCACCTTTTGCAGGACTCCGACTGGACGCCGTCGAAGGTCGGGTGGTCGCTGGCCACCACCCGAGCCGCGCTCGAACACCGAGCGGTAGTCCTCGGATACGACCGGGACGAACTGCTGAACCAGCTGCACACCCTCGCCCACGGCGAAGGCTCGCCACGGATCATCCGCCGCACCGGGCCCGTGACACCAGACCCGGACCGCGTGGTGATGGTCTTCCCCGGCCAAGGTGGCCAGTGGCCGGGCATGGGCCGGGAACTGCTCGACACCAGCCCGGTGTTCGCCACAGCCCTGACCGAGTGCGATCAGGCGCTGTCGCGATACCAGGACTGGTCAGTCACCGAGCTGCTCCGCGAGGGAAGCGCACTGGAACGCGTCGACGTCATCCAGCCCGCGCTCTTCGCCGTCATGGTGTCCCTCGCACGGGCATGGCAGGCATTCGGGATCCAGCCCGCCGCAGTCGTCGGCCACTCCCAAGGCGAGATCGCGGCCGCACACATCGCCGGCGCGCTCGACCTCGACCAAGCCGCCCGCGTCGTCGCACTGCGGTCGCAGCTGATCCACACCCGCCTCGCCGGACACGGCAGCATGCTGTCGGTCCCGCTGTCGG
Organism: Saccharopolyspora sp. NPDC050389; assembly: GCF_040655595.1. Classification (NCBI taxonomy): domain Bacteria; kingdom Bacillati; phylum Actinomycetota; class Actinomycetes; order Pseudonocardiales; family Pseudonocardiaceae; genus Saccharopolyspora; species Saccharopolyspora sp. NPDC050389. The sequence continues at coordinate 13,711 of NZ_JBFAKG010000015.1, read as the reverse complement.
TCGGCGACCTTCAGCCACACCTCGGCTCGGAACAGATCTCGGTCGCCGCGATCAACAGTCCGACAGCCACGGTGCTCTCCGGCGACACCAACGCCCTCCGCAGCCTCCACACCACACTCACCGATCAAGGCGTGCGATCCCGGCTGCTACCGGTGGACTACGCCTCGCACAGCCACCACGTGGGAACACTCCAGCGACCGCTACTGGATCAGCTGGCCGGACTCACACCGCAAGCCGCCGAAATCCCGTTCTACTCGACGGTCACCGCGCAAGTTCTGGACACCACCACGCTCGACGCCGAGTACTGGTACACCAACCTCGCCGCCACGGTGAACTTCCTCGACACCATCGCCGAGCTGAACACCGCCGGACACCGGAGCTACCTCGAACCCAGCCCGCACCCCACGCTGACCCACCACATCAACACCGCCATCGCCGACGCGGTCACCGCGACCACCCTCCACCGCGACCACCCCGGCGCCCACACGCTCCTCGCCAACGCCGCTCATCTGTGGGCTCACGGCACACCCATCACCTGGGAGGCCGTCCTGCCCACCTGCGAGCGCATCACCCTCCCGACGTATCCCTTCCAGCGCGAACGCTTCTGGCTCGCACCAACCAGCACCCGGATGGTGGAAAACGCCGCGAAGAGCGGGGACACCGACGCGGAGTTCTGGGAAACCGTCGAGAACCACGACGCGCCCGCGCTCGCCGCCGCGCTCGACGTCGAGGAAACCACTCCGCTGCGCGACTTCCTCCCTGCCCTCGCCACCTGGCGAAACCAACACGGCACCACCGCCCGCTCCGGGGGCGGCACGACACCGATCGTCACGCTCCACCAGCAACTCACCCAGCTCCCCCCGCACCAACAGCACACCCACCTCCTCGACCACATCACCCACCACACCGCCGCGATCCTCAACTACGCCGACCCCGAGTCGATCCCCACACACCACACGTTCCAGCAACTCGGCTACGACTCCGTCACCGCCATCCAGCTCCGCAACAAACTCACCACCACCACCCAGATCCCCCTTCCCACCGCCCTCATCTTCGACCACCCCACACCCGACCAACTCGCCGATCACCTGTTGGAGCTGTTGCTGGGCACGGGAAGTGAACGGTCCACTCAGGACTCGGCGCCGATCGACGACCAGGAGCCGATCGCGATCGTCGGCATGGCATGCCGGTTGCCGGGCGGTGTCGCATCGCCGGATCAGCTGTGGGAGCTGGTCGCCTCCGCGGCGGACGCGATTTCGGACTTCCCGCCGAACCGGGGCTGGGATCTCCAGCACCTCTTCGACCCCGATCCCGACAACCCGGGCACGACCTACTGCCGGCAGGGCGGATTCCTGCTGAACGCCGCGGAATTCGATCCGGCATTCTTCGGCATCAGCCCGCGTGAAGCACTCGCCATGGATCCCCAGCAGCGCCTCCTCCTCGAAACCACCTGGGAAGCAATCGAAAACGCGGGAATCGATCCCGACACGCTCCGCGGCACCACCACCGGAACCTTCGTGGGAGCGACCGCGCAGGACTACGGCCCGCCGCTGCACCAGGTGGCGCCGGATTCATCCGGCCACGCGCTCACGGGTACGACGCCGAGCGTCATGTCGGGTCGAGTCGCCTACACCCTCGGGTTGGAAGGCCCTGCGGTAACCGTGGACACCGCGTGTTCGTCGTCGCTGGTGGCGATGCACCTCGCGTGCCAGTCGCTGCGCTCCGGCGAGGCGAGCCTGGCGCTGGCGGGCGGGGTGACGATCATGGCGGCTCCCGGCATCTTCCTGGAGTTCAGCCGCCAGCGCGGCCTGGCGCGAGATGGGCGCTGCAAGGCGTTTTCCGCGGCAGCGGACGGAACCAGCTGGTCGGAAGGCGTCGGGGTCGTGATGCTGGAACGGCTCTCGGACGCTCGGCGAAACGGTCACCGCGTTCTGGCGGTGATCCGGGGCAGCGCGGTCAACCAGGACGGCGCGAGCAACGGCCTGACCGCACCCAACGGGCCATCGCAGGAACGCGTCATCCAGCAGGCGCTGGCCAACGCCGGGCTCAGCGCCGCGGATGTCAATGCCATCGAAGCCCACGGCACCGGAACGTCGCTGGGCGATCCGATCGAGGCTCAAGCACTGCTGGCCACCTACGGCCGACACCACTCCGCCGAGAAGCCCTTGTGGCTCGGGTCGCTCAAGTCCAACATCGGCCACACCCAGGCCGCCGCGGGCGTCGCCGGCGTCATCAAGATGATCCAGGCCTTCCGGCACGACCAGTTGCCCGCCACGCTGCACGCCGAAGAGCCCTCGACCCAAATCGACTGGAGCAGTGGCGCGCTCGCGCTGCTCACCGAGCCCCGGTCCTGGCCGGAAGGCGACCGGCCGCGCCGTGCCGCCGTCTCGTCGTTCGGCGTCTCCGGCACCAATGCCCACCTCATTCTCGAACAGACACCGCAAGAGTCCACACAGGATGATTACGCCACGGACTCTGGTGGCCTGGTGCCGTGGGTCATCTCCGCGAAGACGCCGGAAGCCCTCGAAGCACAGGCCGAGCGACTGCACGAGCACCTCCGTGACCGGGACGACTGGGCGCCTGCCGAGGTGGCCCGGTCGCTGGCGACCGCCCGGGCAACCTTCGAACACCGCGCCGCGATTCTGGGCTCCGATCGACAGGAATTGCTGTCAGGACTTGACGATCTGGCCCGTGGGCAGGACACGACCGGGATCATCCGCGGCCTGGCGACCAACCGCCGCAACCACGTGGCCATGCTGCTGGCCGGCCAGGGCAGCCAACGACCCGGAATGGGCCGGGGACTCCACGAGGCGTTCCCGGTGTTCGCCGAGGCCTGGGACGAGGCGTGCGCGCACCTGGATCCACTACTCGGGTTGGACCGGCCACTCACCGACATCGTTTTCCACGGCGAGCCTGCCGAAGTGAACGACACACTGGTCGCACAACCCGCGCTGTTCGTGCTGCAAGTCGCGCTGTTCCGCCTGCTCGAACACCACGGCATCACCCCCAACTACCTCATCGGCCACTCCATCGGCGAACTCACCGCCGCCCACTTGGCCGGAGTACTCGCCCTCCCCGACGCCGCCGTCCTGCTGGCCGCGCGGGCCAGATTGATGCACACCCTGCCCAACACCGGGGTCATGGCCGGCATCCAAGCCAGCGAACACGAACTCACCGAGACCCACCCCGAACTCCTCGACCCGCACAGCGGCGTCTCCATCGCCGCCATCAACGGCCCGCAGTCCACCGTCATCTCCGGTGACGCCGACCCGGTGCGAGCCATCGCCGAACACTGGCGCCAGCAAGGCCGCACCACCCGAGAACTGCACACCAGCCGAGCCTTCCACTCACCCCACTGCGAACCACTACTCGCCGAGCTGGAACAGACCGCGCGCGGACTGACCTTCCACCCACCGACCATCCCGATCATCTCCACCGTCACCGGAACCACCACCGACGACATCACCACCCTGGCCTACTGGGCACGCCAGATCCGCCAGGCCGTTCGGTTCCACCCCGCACTCACCTGGCTCCACCAGAACCAAACCGTCACGCACCACATCGAGCTAGGGCCGGACACCACCCTCACCACCCTCGCCCGAACCACTCACGACACACCCAGTCACGCCGTCCTCAAGCCCGGCACCGACGACACCACCGCCTACCTCACCGCCCTCACCTCCGCGCACACCACCGGACTCAGTCCGCGCTGGTCCACGCTGCTGCCGCCGGCTCGGACCCTCGACCTGCCCACCTACGCCTTCCAGCGCCAGCGGTACTGGCTCAGCCCGGCGGCTTCGACCGGAAGTCCCGAAACGCTGGGATTGGTGAGCACCGGGCATCCGCTGCTCACCGCGCGCACCGATGTGCCCGACTCCGGCGAAGTGATCTTCACTGGGCGCGTCTCCCTCGATGCCCATCCCTGGCTCGCCGACCACGTCGTCCAGGACTCCGTGCTGCTGCCTGGCACGGCGTTCCTCGACATGGCGCTCCACGTCGCCGCCGAGCTCGGGCATCAACTGGACGACCTCACGGTCCTCACACCTCTCGAACTCCCGGAGCACAGCCACATCGCGCTCCACGTGACCGCCGCGGCCGCCGACGAAGACGGCCGGCGGAGCCTGTCGATCCATTCGCGCGGCGAGGACCAGCCCTGGATCCGCCACGCAACTGCCACGACCAGCAGCGCCGGCGACGACGACGTACCGGAACTGACGGTCTGGCCTCCTGAGGGAGCAGTCGCCGTCGACGTCAGCGATCTCTACGACGTCCTAGCCGGGCAGGGCTTCGACTACGGCCCGGCCTTCCGCGGCCTGCACGCCGCATGGCGGCGCGGCGACGAAATCTATGCCGAAGTCGGACTGCCCGACGAGCACAGCGCGCATGGCTGGACGGTCCACCCCGCGCTCCTCGACGCCACCCAGCACGCCGCTGTCATCGGTGACGACCAGGGCGAGGACCGCACGCGCCTGGTCTTCTCCTGGGCGAATGTCCGCCTCCACCTCGCGGGTTCCTCTCGGCTTCGCGTCCGGCTGCGCCACACCGGCGAAGACACCATGGCGCTCGCCTTCGCCGACCACACCGGCCGTCCGGTGGCGACCATCGGGTCGTTGACCCTTCGGCAGTCGGCCGGTGAGCGGAGTGGCGAGCTGTTCCAGGTCGAATGGACGCCGCACGCCGCCGAACCAGGTGACGAGGCCCCCGACGCGCTGGTGCTCGACTACCGGTCGCCGGCGGGCAGCGGGCCCGTTCCGGCCCGGGTGGAGACCCTGGCGCAGGAGGTCCTGGGGCGCGTGCAGGAGTGGCTCTCCGATGCGGAGCAGTCGGCGACCTACCTGGTGCTGGTGACCCGAGGCGCGGTGGCGGCGCATCCGGGTGAGACGCCGGATCTGGTCACCGGCCCGTTGTGGGGCCTGCTGCGGGTGGCCCAGAGCGAGCACCCCGACCACATCCTGCTCGTCGACACCGATGGTGATCTGTCGCAACAGGACGTGTCGGACCTGCTGCGGAGGGCCATTTCCTCGGGCTCGTGGCAGCTGGCTCTGCGAGGTGGTGCGATGTTCGCGCCCCGCCTGAACCGCGCCGACTCGCGGCAGGAGCTGACGCCGCCCGAGAGCGGTGCTTGGCGGCTGGATGTGACCGAGCGCGGCAGCATCGACAACCTGTGCCTGGCGGCGTTCCCGGCGGCCGAGGCGCCGCTCGCGGCCGGTCAGGTGCGTGTTGCACTGCGGGCTGTCGGGGTGAACTTCCGCGACGTCCTCAACGCCCTCGGCATGTATCCCGGGACACCCCCGCTTGGCGTGGAGGGCGCGGGCGTGATCACCGAGATCGCCGGGGATGTCGGCGATCTGTCGGTCGGTGACCGTGTTTGGGGCATCCTGCCCGGCGCGATGGGCCCGCTCGCGATCACCGATCACCGGCTGCTCGCCCGCGTGCCACGCGGGTGGAGCTTCGCCCAGGCCGCCACCGCGCCCGCGGTCTTCCTCACCACCTACCACGCCCTCCACCACCTGGCGGGAGTCCAACCCGGACAAAAGGTCCTGGTGCACGCCGGAGCAGGTGGCATCGGCATGGCCGCCATCCAGCTCCTCCAGCACTACGGCGCCGACATCTACGCCACCGCCCACCCCACGAAATGGGCCACCCTGCGCGAACTCGGCATCCCCGCGGATCACATCGCGTCCTCCCGCACTCCGGACTTCGCCACGCAATTCCCTCCGGTCGATGTCGTGCTGAACTCGCTCACCGGCGAACTCCTCGACGCCTCGCTCGACCTGCTCACGCCCGGCGGATATTTCATCGAACTCGGCAAAGCCGATCCCCGCGATCCGGCCGAGCACCCCGGGCTGCACTACCACGCCTTCGACCTCACCGAAGTCGACCCGGCCCACCTGCAGAACATGCTCGGCGACCTCACCAGCCTCTTCGAGCAACGCCAGCTGACTTCGTTGCCGCTGACCTCGTGGGACATCCGCCAGGCCCGGGAGGCATTCCGGCACCTCAGCAATGCCCGCCACACCGGCAAACTCGCACTCACGATCCCGACTGAGCCCGATCCGCACGGCACCATCCTCATCACCGGCGGCACTGGCTCCCTCGGAAGCGTTCTGGCCCGGCATCTGGCCACCCGCCATCCCGGTTGCCACCTCTTGCTCGCCAGCCGTCGAGGCCCGGCTTCTCCCAACGCCGAGGCCCTCCGCGATGAGCTGGCCGCTCTGGGAGCCGCGGTCACCATCGCCGCCTGCGACACCGCTGATCGCCACCAGCTCGCCGAGCTGATCGACAGCATCCCGGCCGAGCACCCGTTGACCGGCGTCGTCCACACCGCCGGCGTCCTCCACGACGCACCGGTGCACGCCCTCACCGCCGATCAGCTCACCACGGTTCTCGAATCCAAAGTGGACTCGACGTGGAACCTCCATCACGCCACCCAGCAGCACGACCTGGCGTTCTTCGTCCTCTACTCCTCCGCCGCCGCATTCCTCGGCAATCCCGGCCAAGCCAACTACGCCATCGCCAACACCTTCCTCGACACCTTCGCCCGCTACCGCCACAACCTGGGCCTTCCCGCGCACTCGCTCGCCTGGGGACCCTGGAACACCGGCAACGGCATGACCCAGCACCTCACGCATGCGGACCAACAGCGCATGGCGAAGACCGGCGCCCTCCCGTTCGGGCCAGAAGACGGGATCCGCCTGTTCGACCAGGCGCGCGGCAGTTCTCAGCCGATGCTGCTGCCGATCAAGATGGACCCGAAGGCGCTCCGCCGCCACCAGCTCTCCGGGTCGCTCGCCGGCCGAATCCCCGAGCAACGCCGGGAAGCGAATCCGCGGAACGCCGAGCCGCTCACCACCCGGCTGCGGGGAATGCCCGAACAGCACCAGCACCGCACCGTGCTGGAAGTCGTCCGGATGCACGCCGCCGCCGTTCTCGGGCACACCGGTTTCGACGACATCCCCGCCGACCGCCCCTTCCTGGAGCTCGGTTTCGACTCGCTCACCTCGGTGGAACTGCGCAACCGGCTCGCCACCGCCACCGGCCTGCGGTTGCCCACCACCCTCGTCTTCGAGCATCCGACGCCCCACAAGATGGCCGCGCATCTCCGCGCCGAGCTGGTCGGCGGGGATGACGACGCCGCGTCCGTGCTGTCGGCGCTCAGCCACCTCGAAGACGTCCTCGCGACGATCCCGTTGCCGGGCGACTCGCGGAACGAGGTCGTGGCGAGGCTGACCGCGCTGCTCGGAACGCACCACGGCGAATACGGCGCTGCCGACGACTCGATCGACTCGGCATCCGACGAGGAGATCTTCGAACTGATCGACCGCGACCTCGAACAGTCCTGACCCGAGCGCCCCGAAGGAGGAGGACATCGCGATGGCGAACGAGGAGAAGCTCCGCAGCTACCTCAAGCGCGTCACCGCCGAGCTACGCCAAGCGCGGCAGCGGTTGAGCGCGGCAGCGGTCCCCGACCCGATCGCCATCATCGGGATGGGGTGCAGGTTTCCGGGCGGTGTCGCCTCGCCGGCACAGTTGTGGGAGCTCGTGGCGGCCGGCCGCGACGCGATCTCCGCCTTTCCAGCCAACCGGGGCTGGAACCTCGACGCGCTGTACCACCCGGACCCGGAACACCACCGGACGAGCTACGTCCGGGAGGGCGGATTCCTGCACGATGCAGGGGAATTCGACGCCGCCTTCTTCGGCATCAGCCCGCGCGAGGCGCTCGCCATCGACCCGCAGCAGCGGTTGTTGCTGGAGACCTCCTGGGAGGCCCTCGAACACGCGGGCATCGATCCCCTGTCGCTGGACGGCAGCCCGACCGGCGTGTTCACCGGCGTCATGTACCAGGACTACGGGTCGCGGCTGGCGCCGCACATCCCGGCCGAGTTCGAGGGATACGTGGGCCACGGCAGCGCGGGCAGCGTGGCGTCCGGCCGCGTGTCGTACACCCTCGGTCTGGAGGGGCCGGCGGTCACGGTGGACACCGCGTGCTCGTCGTCGTTGGTGGCGATCCACCTCGCCTGCCAGTCGCTTCGGTCCGGGGAATCGGCGCTCGCGTTGGCCGGTGGGGCCACTCTCATGGCCACGCCCACCATGTTCGTCGAGTTCAGCAGGCAGCGCGCCCTGTCCCCGGACGGCCGGTGCAAGCCGTTCGCCGCGGCGGCGGACGGCACCAGCTGGTCCGAAGGCGTCGGCGTCGTGGTGTTGGAGCGGCTCTCGGAGGCCGAGCGCAACGGCCACCACGTGCTGGCGGTGATCCGGGGCAGCGCGGTCAACCAGGACGGCGCCAGCAACGGGCTGACCGCGCCCAACGGGTCTTCCCAGCAACGGGTGATCTTGAAGGCGCTGGCAGCCGCGGGCTTGGGGCCCGCCGATGTCGATGTCGTCGAAGCGCACGGCACCGGCACTTCGCTGGGCGATCCGATCGAAGCCCAAGCACTGCTGGCGACTTACGGGAAGTACCGCGGCGCCGAACGCCCGTTGTGGCTGGGGTCGTTGAAGTCCAACATCGGCCACACCCAGGCCGCGGCCGGGGTTGGCGGCGTCATCAAGATGGTTCAAGCCCTCCGGCACGGCGAATTGCCCGCATCTCTGCACGCCGGGGAGCTCTCGCCGCACGTCGACTGGAGCAGCGACGCGCTCGCGCTGCTCGCCGAGCCCCGGCCGTGGCCGGATGTCGACCGGCCGCGCCGTGCCGCCGTGTCGTCCTTCGGCGTCTCCGGCACCAACTCGCACCTCGTCCTCGAACAGCCATCGCGCAATGTCGGGTCCACACAGGACTTTTCGCCTGCAGAGATCGTCATTGTGGATCGCGCTGCGAGCACTGGCGATGAGCTGGTGCCGTGGGTGATCTCGGCCAAGACCCCGGAAGCGCTTGAGGCTTATGCGACGCGGCTGCATGAACATCTGTCCGCGAGCACGGAGTGGACGTCCGTGGATGTCGGGGCGGCCCTGAGCAAACGCAGCAGCTTCACACACCGCGCCGTCCTGCTCGGCCACGACCGCCACAACCTCCTGCAACACCTGCGCGACCTCGCCAACGGCACCGAAACACCCGGCATCATCCGGCCCACGCAGGCCTCCACTCATAACCCTGACCGCATCGTCATGGTTTTCCCCGGACAGGGCGGCCAGTGGCCCGGTATGGGGCGCCAGTTGCTCGACACCAACCCCGTTTTCGCCGAAGCCATGACCGAATGCGATCAAGCGCTTTCCCAGTACCAGGACTGGTCGGTCACCGACCTGCTCCGCAACGGATCCCCACTGGAACGGGTGGATGTCATCCAACCCGCGCTGTTCGCCGTCATGGTGTCCCTGGCCCGGTTGTGGCAGGCATTCGGGGTGCAGCCAGCCTCCGTCGTCGGGCATTCGCAAGGCGAGATCGCCGCTGCACACATCTCCGGTGCGCTCGATCTCGACCAAGCCGCCCGCGTCGTCGCGCTGCGGTCGCAGCTGATCCACACCCACCTCGCGGGGCACGGCAGCATGCTGTCAGTTCCGCTCTCCGTCGATGATCTCCAGCCTCATCTCGACCCGGAGCATGTCTCGGTCGCGGCGATCAACAGCCCCAGCGCCACCGTGCTTTCCGGCGATACCGACGCTATCCGCGCCCTCCACCACACTCTGACCGAGCAGGAAGTGCGTTCGCGGATCCTGCCCGTGGACTACGCCTCGCACAGCCACCACGTCCACGCTCTCCAGCAACCGCTACTGGAGCAGCTGGCCGGACTCACACCGCAAGCGGCCGAGATCCCCTTCCACTCCAGCGTCACAACTCAAGAGCTGGACACCACGACGCTCGATGCCGAGTACTGGTACACCAACCTCGCCACCACGGTGAACTTCCACGACACCATCACCCAACTCCACGCAACCGGGCACCACACCTACCTGGAGCCCAGCCCACATCCCACCCTCACCCACCACGTCTCCACCTGGTCGGATGTCGTCACCGCCGCCACGCTGCACCGCGACCAGCCCGACACCGACGCGCTCCTCACCAGCGCCGCCCACCTCTGGGTCCACGGCACGCCCGTCACCTGGCAAGCCGTCCTGCCCGACCGCGAACACGTCGAGCTCCCCACCTATCCCTTCCAGCGCGAGCACTACTGGCTCGATGCGCCGCAGCACAACGGCCTGAACGAGGTTCGGCATCGCGTCGCTTGGCATCCCGTTCCCACTCCGACTCGACGGCCCGGCGGAACCTGGCTTGTCGTCTCGCCACCCGATGTCGCGCACCAATGGCCGGAGTTCGTGTCCGACGCGTTGACCGCAGGCGGGGCGGCGGTGCGGCATCTGACGTTTGATGAGGCGGCTCAGCGGAAAATACAGGAAGTGCTTGCCATACAAGGACCTTTCGAGGGTGTCGTATCCCTGCTCGCCCTGAGCGAGCAGCCCGCACGCCACGCGGTCACTGCCCTGGTGCAGGCCGAGATCGTCGCGCCGTTGTGGTTCCTGACGAACGGAGCGGTTTCGACCAGCCCGTCCGAACCGGCCGATCTTGAACGGACCCTGCTGCTGGGGCTGACGCGGGAAGCCGTTGGAGAGCGCCCAGAGGTCGGCCTGCTGGACCTGCCCGCGCAACCGAAAGGGATCTCGCCTGCTGATCTGACCGGCTGCCTGTCGCAGGCCGGTGGCGAGTTCGCCCTTCGCACAGCCGGACTCCTCGCCCGGAGGCTGGTCCACGCATCGGTCGGCGACGCCCGGCCGGTTCGCGACTGGCGTCCGCGCGACACTGCGCTGATCACCGACTGCACCTCCGAGAGCGGTCGGCACCTCGCGGAGTGGCTGGCCCGGTGCGGGGCCGAGCACCTGGTGCTGCTCGTCGATCCCGATCAGCCCGATCCGATCGAGCTCGAAGCCGCGCTGACCGAGCGAGGCGCCAAGGTCACCATCGCCCGCTGTGCCCCGAATGATCGCACCGGACTGGATGAGGTGCTGTCCGCTGTCCCGCAGCAATCTCCGCTCAGGACGGTCGTGCACATCGCGTCGCCGGTCGCCGAACCCCACAGCGCGCTGAATCTGGACGAGCTGACTCGCGGCCACGATCTCGACGCCTTCGTACTCCTCTCGACGGCCGGCAGCGTCGCCACCGAGTCGGCAGCCGGCGAAGTCCTGGACTCCGTCGCCCGATGGCGACGGGCGCAAGGGCTGCCGGCGACCTCGATCACCTGGAGCCCGGGCGCGGCCCCCGTGTCGGACGCCGTGAAGCAGGCAATCGATCACGACGAGACCTCGATAGTGCTGTTCCGGCGCGAGCCGGCCGCGGCACCTACGGGCGAAGCCGGTCGGCCGAACGACCTCGCCGCTCAGCTCGCCGCCGCGCCGGGCAGCGAGAAGCGGAAGATCCTCTTGAAGGCCGTGCAATCCCTGGCCGCCGTCGTGCTGCGGCACGCGGAATCGGCGCGGATCGCGCCCGGCCAGCCGTTCAAGGAACTCGGCTTCGACTCCATCACCGCCGTGGAGTTCCGGAACCGGCTCAACTCGATCACCGGGCTGCACCTGCCGGTCACCGTCCTGTTCGACCACCCGACGGCGGAAGCGCTGGTCGAGCGATTGCACACCGCCCTCGTCCCGGCGCCCTCGATCGCGGCGGCGCTCGACGGCCTGGAATCCGCCCTATCCGGGCAGCAGATGTCCGAAGTGGATAGACGACGACTGGCGGAGATCGTCGATTCCTGGCTGCCCGACTCTCCGCAATCCGACGGGGTCGCCGCGAGGCTCGAATCCGCCTCGAACGAGGAAATCATCGAGTTCATCAACCGCGAGCTCGGCATCAGCTGACCGGCAGAAAGAGGTTGCTGCGCATGACCACCGATGATCAGATGCGACACCTGCTCGCTCGGGTCACCGCTGAACTGCACGAGACGCGCAACCGGCTGCGCGCAGCGGAGAACGACACGGCCGAGCCGATCGCGATCGTGGGCATGGCATGCCGCTTCCCCGGCCGCGTCACCTCTCCGGACGAGCTGTGGGAGCTGGTTCGCACGGGGGCCGACGCGATCTCCGAGTTCCCCGCCGATCGCGGCTGGGACGTCGACGACCTGTACGACGCGGACGCGGATGCGGCCGGGAAGTCGTACGTCCGGCACGGCGGATTCCTCCGGGACGCATCGGCTTTCGACGCCGCGTTCTTCGGCATCAGCCCGCGCGAAGCGACGGCGATGGACCCCCAGCAGCGGCTGCTGCTGGAGACCTCGTGGGAGGCCGTCGAGAACGCCGGCATCGCCCCCGGCGGCCTCCGCGGCAGCCGGACCGGGGTGTTCGCGGGAACGGTGCTGCCGGAGTACGGCCCGCCGCTGCGGGAACCGCTGGAGGGCTTCGAGGGCTACTTCCTCACGGGCAAGGCGCTGAGCGTGGTGTCCGGCCGGGTCGCCTACTCGCTCGGGCTGGAGGGCCCGGCGGTCACCGTGGACACCGCGTGCTCGTCGTCGCTGGTAGCGATGCACCTGGCGTGCCAGTCGTTGCGGTTCGGGGAATCCACACTCGCCCTGGCAGGCGGCGTGACCGTCATGGCATCACCCGGCATCTTCATCGAATTCAGCCGACAGCGCGGGCTAGCACAAGATGGGCGCTGCAAAGCTTTTTCCGCCAACGCAGACGGCACCGGCTGGGCCGAAGGCGTCGGCGTCATCGTGCTGGAACGCCTGTCGGATGCCGAACGCAACGGGCATCACGTCCTGGCGGTGATCCGCGGTAGCGCGGTGAACCAGGATGGCGCCAGCAATGGGCTCACCGCGCCCAACGGGCCATCGCAAGTTCGTGTCATTCAAGAAGCTCTCGCCAGCGCCGGACTCACGCCCGCCGACATCGACGCCGTCGAAGCCCACGGCACCGGAACCTCGCTCGGCGACCCGATCGAGGCGCAAGCGCTGCTAGCGACCTACGGTCGGCACCACACCGCTGAGCGGCCGTTGTGGCTGGGGTCGTTGAAATCCAACATCGGCCACACCCAAGCAGCCGCAGGCGTCGCAGGCGTCATCAAAATGGTGCAGGCCCTCCACCACGATGAACTGCCCGCAACGCTGCACGCCGACGAGCCCTCGCCCCACATCGACTGGTCCAGCGGCGCACTGACGCTGCTCACCGAACCCCAGCCGTGGCCGGAAGCCGACCGGCCGCGCCGTGCCGCCATCTCGTCCTTCGGCGTCTCCGGCACCAACGCGCACGTCATCGTCGAACAGGCACCACTGGGCGCAAAGGGCGTCGAACGTGCTGCGGACGCCAACAACAGACTGGTGCCGTGGGTAATCTCGGGGAAAACGCCAGAAGCTCTTAAATCACAGGCAGAACGCCTTCACTCCCACCTCCTCGCCCAGGAGAAGTGGTCATCCGTCGAGGTCGCTCGGTCGCTGGCAACGACTCGAACCCACTTTCCGCACCGGGCCGCGATCCTCGGTGGTGATCGCAAGGAATTGCTGACGGGGCTGGAAGCCATTGCCCGCGCCAAGGAGAGCGCTGCGGTGGTGCTCGGCGCTTCGGTGGACAGCCCGAGCGTGGCCATGCTCTTGTCCGGCCAAGGCAGCCAGCGGCCTGGCATGGGACGAGGCTTGTACGAGGCGTTCCCCGTATTCGCGCATGCCTGGGACGAAGCATGCGCGCACCTGGATCCACTGCTGGGCTTGGACCGGCCGCTCACCGACATCGTGTTCCACGGGCAATCTGCTGAGGTTGAGCAGACACTCGTCGCACAGCCTGCGCTGTTCGTGCTGCA